>NZ_JBHWBW010000114.1:9323-19176 GCF_042735675.1 Kitasatospora sp. NPDC059571 | reverse complement strand
CGGGTGGGGGTGCACCGGCCGCCGGACGTGCGGTCAGGCCTGGTCGGCCGTGCCGTCCGCCCTCGTCCCGTCCGCGGTGGGCGCGGCCTCGCCGGCCTCGTCCTCCGCGGTGTCCTCGTCCTCCGCCTCCGCGTTGCGGGCCATGCCCACCACCGCGTCGCGCTTTCCGAGGTTGATCAGTTGGACGCCCATGGTGTCACGTCCGGTTTCACGGACCTCGGAAACCCTTGTCCGGATCACACCGCCCGAGAGGGTGATGGCCATGATCTCGTCGGTCTCCTCGACCACCAGGGCGCCGACCAGCGAGCCCCGGCCCTCGACGATCTTCGCCGCCTTGATACCGAAACCGCCGCGGCCCTGGACACGGTACTCGTCCACCGACGTCCGCTTGGCGTAGCCGCCGTCGGTGGCCGTGAACACGAAGGTACCCGGTCGGATGACGTTCATCGAGAGGAGCTCGTCGTCCTCGCGGAACGCCATGCCCTTCACGCCCGAGGTGGCGCGGCTCATCGGGCGCAGCGCCTCGTCGGTCGCGGTGAAGCGGATCGACTGGGCCTTCTTGGAGATCAGCAGCAGGTCGTCGTCGGCCGAGACCAGCTCGGCGCCGATCAGCTCGTCGTCCCGGCCCTCCTCGTCCTGCCGCAGGTTGATCGCGATCAGGCCGCCGGAGCGCGGGGAGTCGTAGTCCTTGAGCGGGGACTTCTTCACCAGGCCGTTGCGGGTGGCGAGGACGAGGTACGGCTTGTCCTCGTAGGTGCGCACCGCCATCACCTGGGCGATGTGCTCCTCGGGCTGGAAGGCCAGCAGGTTGGCGACGTGCTGGCCGCGGGCGTCGCGGCCGGCGTCGGGCAGCTCGTAGCCCTTGGCGCGGTAGACCCGGCCCTTGTTGGTGAAGAACAGGATCCAGTTGTGGGTCGTCGTCACGAAGAAGTGGTCGACGATGTCGTCCTGCTTCAGCTGCGCGCCGCGCACGCCCTTGCCGCCGCGCTTCTGCGAGCGGTACAGGTCGGAGCGGGTGCGCTTGACGTAGCCGCCGCGGGTGATGGTGACGACGATGTCCTCCTCGGCGATGAGGTCCTCGATGGAGAGGTCGCCGTCGGAGGGGATCAGGGTGGAGCGCCGCTCGTCGCCGTACTTCTCGACGATGGCGGTGAGCTCCTCGGAGACGATGCCGCGCTGGCGCTCCGGGGAGGCGAGGATGGCGTTGTACTCGTTGATCTTCGCCTGGAGCTCGTCGTGCTCGCTGAGGATGCGGGCGCTCTCCAGGGCCGCCAGGCGGCGGAGCTGCATCTCCAGGATCGCGTTGGCCTGGAGCTCGTCGATGTCGAGCAGGCCCATCAGGCCGGTACGGGCCGCGTCGGCGCTCTCGGAGGCCCGGATGAGGGCGATCACCGCGTCGATCTGGTCCAGGGCCTTGAGCAGGGCGCGCAGGATGTGGGCGCGCTCCTCGGCCTTGCGCAACCGGAAGGTGGTGCGGCGGACGATGACCTCGATCTGGTGCGCCACCCAGTGCCGGATGAAGGCGTCCAGCGAGAGGGTGCGGGGCACGCCGTCGACCAGGGCGAGCATGTTGGCGCCGAAGTTGGTCTGCAGGTCGGTGTGCTTGTACAGGTTGTTGAGCACGACCTTGGCGACCGCGTCGCGCTTCAGCACGATGACCAGGCGCTGGCCGGTCCGCGAGGAGGACTCGTCGCGGACGTCGGCGATGCCGGCGATCTTGCCGTCCTTGACCAGGTCGGCGATCTTCAGCGCGAGGTTGTCGGGGTTGACCTGGTAGGGCAGTTCGGTGATCACCAGGCACTGGCGGCCCTGGATCTCCTCGACCTCGACCACCGCGCGCATGGTGATCGAGCCGCGCCCGGTGCGGTAGGCGTCCTCGATCCCGCGGCGGCCGACGATCAGCGCGCCGGTGGGGAAGTCGGGGCCCTTGATCCGCTCGATCAGGGCCTCCAGCAGCTCCTCGTTGGAGGCCTCCGGGTGCTCCAGCGACCAGAGCGCACCGGAGGCGACCTCGCGGAGGTTGTGCGGCGGGATGTTGGTGGCCATGCCGACCGCGATGCCGGTGGCACCGTTGATCAGCAGGTTGGGGATGCGCGAGGGCAGGACGGTCGGCTCCTGCGAGCGGCCGTCGTAGTTGGCCGCGAAGTCGACGGTCTCCTCGTCGATGTCGCGCATCATCTCCATGGCGAGCGGCATCATCTTGCACTCGGTGTAGCGCATCGCCGCGGCCGGGTCGTTGCCCGGGGAGCCGAAGTTGCCGTTGCCGTCGACCAGCGGCATCCGCAGCGACCACGGCTGGGCCAGGCGGACGACGGTGTCGTAGATCGAGGTGTCGCCGTGCGGGTGGTAGTTGCCCATCACGTCGCCGACGACGCGGGCGCACTTGTAGTAGCCCTTCTCGGGCCGGTACCCGCCGTCGTACATCGCGTACAGCACGCGCCGGTGCACCGGCTTGAGGCCGTCGCGGACCTCGGGCAGCGCACGGCTGACGATCACGCTCATCGCGTAGTCGAGGTACGAGCGCTGCATCTCGGTCTCGAGCTCGATCGGCTCGACCCGGGAGACGAAGGTGTCGATGGCGGTGCTCTCGGCCTGCTCCGGCTGCATGTCGCCGTCGGGACGGTTGTCGTCGACCACTGGTGGTCAGTTTCCTTTCACGCGTGACTGGACGGTACTGGCGGGGGCGGGCCCCGTCAGACGTCCAGGAAGCGGACGTCCTTGGCGTTGCGCTGGATGAAGGACCGGCGGGCCTCGACGTCCTCGCCCATCAGGACGGAGAAGAGGTCGTCGGCACGGGCCGCGTCCTCCAGGGTGACCTGCATCAGCAGACGGTGGGCCTGGTCCATGGTGGTGACGCGCAGTTCCTCGGCGTTCATCTCGCCGAGGCCCTTGAAGCGCTGGATCGCGTCGTCCTTCGGCAGCCGGCGGCCGGCCTCCACGCCCGCGGCGATGACGGAGTCGCGCTCGCGGTCGGAGTAGACGTACTCGAAGTCGTCCTTGCCCCACTTGATCTTGTACAGCGGCGGCATCGCGAGGTAGACGTACCCGGCCTCCACCAGCGGCCGCATGAAGCGGAACAGCAGGGTGAGCAGCAGGGTGCGGATGTGCTGTCCGTCGACGTCGGCGTCCGCCATCAGGACGATCTTGTGATAGCGGAGCTTGGACTCGTCGTAGTCCTCCTGGATGCCGCAGCCGAAGGCGGAGATCAGCGCCTGGACCTCGGTGTTCTGCAGCACCTTGTCGATCCGCGCCTTCTCGACGTTGAGGATCTTGCCGCGGATCGGGAGGATCGCCTGGGTGCGCGGGTCGCGGCCCTGCTTGGCGGAGCCGCCGGCCGAGTCGCCCTCGACGATGAAGATCTCGCACTCCGCCGGGTCCTTGGACTGGCAGTCGGAGAGCTTGCCGGGCAGCGACGCGGTCTCCAGCAGGCCCTTGCGGCGGGTGAGGTCGCGGGCCTTGCGGGCGGCGACCCGGGCGCTGGCGGCCTGGATCGACTTGCGGATGATGTCCGCGGCCTCGTTGGGGTTGCGGTCGAGCCAGTCGGCGAAGTGCTCGTTGACGACCTTCTGCACGAAGGTCTTCGCCTCGGTGTTGCCGAGCTTGTCCTTGGTCTGGCCCTCGAACTGCGGCTCGCCGAGCTTGACCGAGATGATCGCGGTCAGGCCCTCGCGGATGTCCTCGCCGGAGAGGTTGTCGTCCTTCTCCCGGAGGATCTTCTTGTCGCGCGCGTAGCGGTTCATCAGACCGGTGAGCGCGGCGCGGAAGCCCTCCTCGTGGGTGCCGCCGCCGTGCGTGTGGATGGTGTTGGCGAACGAGTAGACGCCCTCGGTGTACGAGCTGTTCCACTGCATGGCGATCTCGACGGAGATCGTGCGGTCCTTGTCCTCGGCCTCGAAGTCGATGACGGAGGGGTGGACCGGCTCGCCCTTGCGGGAGTTGAGGTGCGCGACGAAGTCGGCGATGCCGCCGTCGTAGCGGTAGGTCACCGAGAGCGGGTTGCCCTCGTCGTCGTAGTGCTCGGGCCGCTCGTCGGTCAGCGAGATGGTCAGGCCCTTGTTGAGGAACGCCATCTCCTGGAAGCGCCGGGACAGCGTCTCGAAGGAGTAGACCGTGGTCTCGAAGATGTCCGGGTCGGCCCAGAACGTGACGCTGGTGCCCGTCCGCTCGGTGGCCTCGTGCCGGTCCAGCGGGGCGGTCGGGGCGCCCATCTTGTAGTCCTGGGTCCACCGGTAACCGTCGGTGTGGATCTCCACCGAGAGCCGGGTGGACAGCGCGTTCACCACCGAGACGCCGACGCCGTGCAGACCGCCGGAGACCGCGTAGCCGCCGCCGCCGAACTTGCCGCCGGCGTGCAGAACGGTCAGCACGACCTCGACGGCCGGCTTCTCCTGGCCGGGGACGATGCCCACCGGGATACCGCGGCCGTTGTCCACCACCCGGACCGCACCGTCGGCCAGGATCGTCACGGCGATGGTGTCCGCGTGCCCGGCCAGCGCCTCGTCGACGGAGTTGTCCACGACCTCGTACACCAGGTGGTGCAGGCCTCGCTCGCCGGTCGAGCCGATGTACATGCCCGGGCGCTTGCGGACGGCGTCGAGGCCCTCCAACACCTGGATCGCGTTGGCGTCGTAGGACTTCCCGGTGGCCGGGTCGATCGGTTCTTGGGTCTGGCTGGGGTTGCCGGAATCGGCCACGAAGCGCCCTCTCTGGCACAGCGCGGGCCGCACCCCCGCCCCTGTCTCGGGCGGGCCTGCGACCACGGCGTTTCGACTCGGTTGCTGGCAGCAACTGTGTTTGGCTTCCAGTCTACCGGTACGACTGACAGAGAGGGGCGTTTGGCAGCCCCTGAGGGCAGATGTGCCGCCCTGAATCCCCTCCGCACATGTCCCGATACTCGACCGGGGGGCTCAGAGCCGCTACGCGGGCCGCCAGGCGTTCCGGAAGAGTTCACTCCGGGTGACGCCGCGGCCGGCCGGTCAGCCCCAGGTGTCCCCGGGCCCGCGACTGCCCGGCGCCCGCAGCCGGCCGTAGCCGCGCTTGGGCGCGTCCGGGCCCAGCACCTTGATCACCCGGACCGTCCCGTGGCCCAGCTCGTGGTTCAGCCGCGCCACCAACTGGCGAGCGAGTAGGCGCAGTTGGGTGGCCCAGGCGGTGGAGTCGCACTGCACCGTCAACACCGCCTCGGCCTCGTCGAAGGTCTTCGGCACACAGTGCGCCGCGATGTCCGGCCCGACGATCTGCGGCCAGCGGCCCATCACCCCGCCGACCGCCGCCGGCGCCTCCCAACCCCGCTCCGTGATCAATCTGTTCAGCGCCGCACCCAGCGGGACGGGATCGCGGCCGTCCGCCCGCGCCCCGCTGCGGAGCCCGTGCCGCTTGGCCTCGCGCTTCTCGCGCACCTGCTCGCCGCGCTGGCGGGCCTGCTCCTTGGCGGCCCGCAGGGCCACCCGCGCCAGGTCCACGCCCGACGGCTCCGGGGTGTCGGTCATCCGCGCTCCTTGTCCCCAGCCTGTGCATGCACCGTGCGATGCGCCCGTCCCGCGCCCCGCGTGCGCCGGGGGCGAGCCATCCAGGGTACGGAACCCGCGGGCCTCACGGGTCGAGTCGGGCCACCGAGCCGTCCGCAACGGCGTAGCGCGCGCCGGCCAGCGCCTTCGGCACGTCCTCCGCCACCGCCGCCGTCACCAGCACCTGTTCGCCGCCGGCCACCAGCTCCGCCAGCCGGTCCCGGCGGCGCGCGTCGAGTTCGGCGAAGACGTCGTCCAGGATCAGCACCGGCTCACCGCCGTCGGCCTTGAGCAACTCGTACGAGGCCAGCCGCAGGGCCAGCGCGTACGACCAGGACTCGCCGTGGCTCGCGTACCCCTTGGCGGGCAGCGGGCCGAGCCGCAGCACCAGTTCGTCGCGGTGCGGGCCGACCAGGGTCAGCCCTCGCTCGACCTCCTGCCGGCGGGCGTCCTGCAGGGCCCGGAGCAGCTGCTCCTCGGCCTGCTCCCGGCTGGTGGGCAGCTCGCCCTCGAAGGAGCTGCGGTACTCCAGCACCGTGTCGCCGCCACCCGGGGCCAACTGCCGGTAGGCCTCGGCGACCAGCGGCTGGAGCGCCGCCACCAGCTGCAGCCGGAAGGCCGTGAGCTCGGCCCCGGCCCGGGCCAGGTGGCCGTCCCAGACCTCCAGGGTGGAGAGGTCGGCGCCCTTGCCGCCGCCGGCCCGGCGCGCCATGGCGGCGGTCTTCAGCAGGGCGTTGCGCTGCTTGAGGACCCGCTCGTAGTCCTGCCGGACGCCGGCCAGCCGGGGCGCCCGGGCGGTCAGCAGCTCGTCCAGGAAGCGCCGGCGCTCACCCGGGTCGCCCTTCACCAGGGACAGGTCCTCGGGGGCGAACAGCACGGTGCGCAGCAGGCCGAGGACGTCGCGCGGGCGCACGTTGTCGGAGCGGTTGATCCGGGCCCGGTTCGCCTTGCCCGGGGTGATCTCCAGCTCGACCAGGGTGGTGCGGCCGCCCTGCACGATGCCGGTGCGGACGACCGCCCGCTCGGCGCCGAGCCTGATCAACGGGGCGTCGGTGGCGACCCGGTGGCTGCCCAGGGTGGCCACGTAGCCGATCGCCTCGACCAGGTTGGTCTTGCCCTGGCCGTTCGGCCCCACGAAGGCCGTCACGCCCGGGTCGAGGGGTACCTCGACCCGGGCGTAGGAGCGGAAGTCGGCGAGCGACAGATGCGCGACATGCATGGGTGTGGACTGCGCCCGCCTTCTGTGGACCGCTGGGGGACTACTTCGACTCGACCGCGTGGCCGCCGAACTGGTTGCGCAGCGCGGCGATCATCTTCATCTGCGGGGAGTCGTCCTGCCGGGAGGCGAACCGCGCGAACAGCGAGGCGGTGATCGCGGGCAGCGGGACGGCGTGGTCGATCGCGGCCTCGACCGTCCAGCGGCCCTCGCCCGAGTCGGCGGCCCAGCCCTTGAGCTTGGCCAGGTGCTCGTCGTCGTCCAGCGCGCGGACGGCCAGGTCGAGCAGCCAGGAGCGGATGACCGTGCCCTCCTGCCAGCTGCGGAAGACCTCGCGCACGTCGGTGACCTCGGGGGCGGCCTCCAGCAGCTCCCAGCCCTCGGCGAAGGCCTGCATCATCGCGTACTCGATGCCGTTGTGGACCATCTTGGCGAAGTGGCCGGCGCCGACCTTGCCGGCGTGCACCGAGCCGAAGTCGCCCTCGGGCTTGAGCGCGTCGAAGACCGGCATGACCTTCGCGACGTGCTCGGCGTCGCCGCCGTACATCAGCGCGTAGCCGTTCTCCAGGCCCCAGACGCCGCCGGAGACGCCGCAGTCGACGAAGCCGATGCCCTTGGCCGCGAGCTGCTCGGCGTGCTTGATGTCGTCCGTCCAGCGGGAGTTGCCGCCGTCCACCACCACGTCGCCGGGGGAGAGGAGCTCGGCGAGCTGCTCGACGGTGTCCTGGGTCGGACCGCCGGCCGGGACCATCACCCACACCACGCGCGGACCCTGCAGCTTGCTGACGAGCTCTTCGAGGCTGTCGACGTCGGCGAGTTCCGGGTTCCGGTCGTAGCCGATGACGGTGTGGCCGGCGCGGCGGATGCGCTCGCGCATGTTGCCGCCCATCTTGCCGAGACCGATGAGGCCGAGCTCCATGACCTAGTCCTTCACTGTGGTTTCGTGCTGTGACGGCGGCGCCGTTGCCGCACAGCCTGAGCCTACGCCGGGAAGCGACCCAGGCCTCCCGCGGCCGGGCTGACCGGGGGAGGCCTGGGTGTCCACAGGCTGTGGAGGGCGACGGTCAGCCGGAGAGGCGGACCGGCATGATCAGGTACTGGTAGGCCTCGTCCGCCTCCGCGTCCACCGCGGGCTTGCCGCTCAGCAGGGCGGGCTTGGTCGGTGTGGTGAAGCTCAGCTGGGCGTAGGCGGAGTCGATGGCCTTGAGGCCCTCCTCCAGGTAGCCCGGGTTGAACGCGATCGAGATGTCGTCGCCCTCGAGGTCGGCGTCGATCCGCTCGGTGGCCTGGGCGTCGTCGCCGGAGCCGGCCTCCAGGGTCAGCACGCCCTGCTCGAAGCTCAGGCGGACCGGGGTGTTGCGCTCGGCCACCAGGGAGACGCGCTTGAGGGCCTCCAGGAACGGCTGGGTCTGGATCGCCGCGACGGCCGAGAACTCGGTCGGGAAGAGGCTGCGGAACTTCGGGAACTCGCCCTCCAGCAGGCGGGTGGTGGTGCGGCGGCCCGCGCCCTCGAAGCCGATCAGGCCCTCGCCGGCCCCGCCGGAGGCGAGCGCGATCGAGACGGTGTCGCCGCTGCCCAGGGACTTGGCGATGTCCTGCAGGGTCTTGGCGGGCACCAGGGCGACCGCGGAGATGTCCGGCTGCTCGGGCTTCCACAGGAGCTCGCGGACGGCGAAGCGGTATCGGTCGGTGGCGGCGAGGGTGATCCGGTCGCCCTCGATCTCGACCCGGACGCCGGTGAGCACCGGCAGGGTGTCGTCCCGGCCCGCGGCGACGGCCGCCTGGCTCACGGCGGACGCGAAGACGTCGCCGGAGACCGTGCCGGTGGCGGTCGGCATCGCCGGCAGGGCCGGGTACTCGTCGACCGGCAGGGTCGGCAGGGTGAACCGCGAGCTGCCGCAGACCACGCTGACCCGCATGCCGTCGGTGGAGATCTCCACCGGCCGGTTCGGCAGGTTGCGGGAGATGTCGTTGAGCAGGCGGCCGGAGACCAGGACGGTGCCGGGCTCCTCGATGTCCGCCTCCAGCTCGACCCTGGCCGAGACCTCGTAGTCGAACCCGGAGAGGGCCAGGGCGCCCTCCTGGGCCGTCAGCAGCAGGCCGGCGAGCACCGGCACCGGCGGCCGCGCCGGGAGGCTGCGAGCAGCCCAGGCCACCGCCTCCGCGAGGACATCACGCTCCACCCGGAACTTCACCGGTAACCGCCTCCTGGCTCACTGCTGTCGCATTCGCGCTTGATCGTCTTCGTGCACTGGGCCGCCCGGCGCAACCGCCCGGCTTCCAGTTGCCGAGAACAGTCTGACGTACTCCGCCGACAGTCGGGGCAGATGGGCCACGGCAAGCCGAACAGATGTCGGGGAGCGGTTGTCCACAGATTTCGGCCCGACCCCCTGTTGATCAAGAAGGGGGCTCTATAGGTGTAGTGGTAGTAGTAGGGCCTGTGGATACCGTGGATAACCCTGTTTTCGCAGGTCAGGCCCCATATTTTGTCCACAGAGGCTGTGGACCGCAGCTGTGGACAAGCAGGCGTCGCTGTGGACAGCGGAGCGTTATCAACAGGGCACGCTGAGTATCCACAGGTTGTCCACAGGACTGTCCCCAGATCATGGCGGGGTTATCCACGGGCTGCAAGCACCGGCGCGTGACGCCTTTCACACCTGGGGGTGAACAATAGCGCCCCGTTGTCGAACTGTGGACAGCACTGTGGAGAACCTGGGGACAACATCCCGATTCCTGGGGACAACCGGTGGACAACCGTGTGGGCCGACTGGCGGAGCGTCAACTGTCCACACCCTGTGGATAACCGTTGTGCACAAGTCCACAGGGGGCTGACCTGGGAGGACGAGCGTAACCCGGACGGCCCTGTGGACAAATTCTGGATAACTCGCGGCCGACCCGCCTGTGGACGGGGGAAAACCACCCGATCCTGTGGATGTCCGCACTGTGCGTCGACCGCGTTCGAATGGCCGGTCAGGTGTTCCCACGGCGCAATTCCCGGCGGTCCGCCGACATGCCGGATCCTGCCCGGCGCGCGGCCGGCCACACCTGCCGTGGCACATCCGTGACCATGCGTCAGAGCCCCGGCGGCGCCGGGGGGGGGGGGGGGGCGGGGGTGCCGGGAGGGGGCGGC
>NZ_JBHWBW010000114.1:0-9313 GCF_042735675.1 Kitasatospora sp. NPDC059571 | reverse complement strand
GCGAAAACGCCGGGGGTCCCCCCCACCGCGTTTAGCCCGGCGCGGGGGGGGCCGCCCCCCCGGCGGTGCCACAAGCGTCCCCATGCCCCACCCCCCCCCCGCCCCGGGGGCGGGGCGGGGCTCCTGAGGTCCCTGCAGCGGCCGTCGGGGCGCCGGTCGGCCGGCGCCCGCGGCTCAGCTCTTGATGCGGTTGGTGAGCTCGGTGACCTGGTTGTAGATCGAGCGGCGCTCGGCCATCAGCGACCGGATCTTGCGGTCGGCGTGCATCACCGTGGTGTGGTCGCGGCCGCCGAACTGGGCGCCGATCTTCGGCAGCGAAAGGTCCGTCAGCTCGCGGCAGAGGTACATCGCGATCTGGCGCGCGGTCACCAGCACCCGGCTGCGCGAGGATCCGCAGAGGTCCTCGACGCCCAGGCCGAAGTAGGCCGCGGTCTGCTGCATGATCACCTGGGCGGTGATCTCCGGTCCGGCGTCCTCGTCGCCGCCCGGGATCAGGTCCTTGAGGACGATCCCGGCCAGCTCCAGGTCGACCGGCGCGCGGTTGAGGTTGGCGAAGGCGGTGACCCGGATCAGGGCGCCCTCCAGCTCCCGGATGTTCCGGGTGATCCGGGAGGCGATGAACTCCAGCACGTCGGCCGGCGCGTTCAGCTGCTCCTGGATCGCCTTCTTGCGCAGGATCGCGATCCGGGTCTCCAGCTCCGGCGGGGTGACGTCGGTGATCAGTCCCCACTCGAAGCGGTTGCGGAGCCGGTCCTCCAGGGTGATCAGCTGCTTGGGCGGCCGGTCCGAGGAGAGCACGATCTGCTTGTTGGCGTTGTGCAGGGTGTTGAAGGTGTGGAAGAACTCCTCCTGGGTGGACTCCTTGCTGGCGAGGAACTGGACGTCGTCCACCAGCAGGATGTCCATGTCCCGGTACCGCTTGCGGAAGGCGTCCGCCTTGCCGTCGCGGATCGAGTTGATGAACTCGTTCGTGAACTCCTCCGAGCTCACGTAGCGCACCCGCGTGCCCGGGAAGAGGCTGCGCGAGTAGTGCCCGATGGCGTGCAGCAGGTGGGTCTTGCCCAGCCCGGACTCGCCGTAGATGAAGAGCGGGTTGTACGCCTTGGCCGGGGCCTCGGCGACCGCCACCGCCGCGGCGTGCGCGAAGCGGTTGCTCGCGCCGATCACGAAGGTGTCGAACAGGTACTTGGGGTTCAGCCGGGCGGCCGGCTCGTCCTTGCGCGGGCCGCCCGCCGGGGGAGCGCCGGGCGGGGCCGGGACACCGGGGGCCGGGGTGCGCTCGGGCAGCGCCGGTACGGCCGGCGGCTGGGCGGCGGAGGGCCGCGCCGTGCCGCCGCGCCGGGATTGCCCGCCGCGGCCGCGGCCGGTCTCGCCGGGGTCGGGGCCGAGCACGCCGCCGAAGAGGTCGCCCTGCGCCGGGGTGGCGGCGGGCAGTCCCTTCGGGCGCGGCTGCGGTTCGGCGCGCCGTTCGCCCGCCGGGCCCGGCTGCTCGTACCCCGGGCCCTCCCAGTCGCCGCCGCCGTGCTCGCCCCAGGGCCGCTGCTCCGGGCGTTCCGGGGCGGCGGGCTGCTCGTAGTGCTGCTCGTACGACGGCTCGGGCCGCTGGTCGTACCGGCCGGCGGACGGCTGCTGCTGGTACCCGGGCCGGTCGTAGCCGGCGGGGCCCTGGTAGCCGCGCTCGCCGTACTCGCGGTCGTCGTACTCGGGCTCTCCGTGGTACGTCCGGGCGCCCCACTCCGGGGCGGGGGCGGACTGCGCGGGCTCCTGCGGCTGGGGCTCGGGGGCGGCGGGGCCGGCCCCGGCCTCGGCGTCGACCATCACGGCGATCCGCACCGGCCGGGAGAACTCGTAGGTGAGGGCCTCGGTCAGCTGGGGCAGCAGCCGGCCCTCCAGCACCTGCTTGGCCCGCTCGTTCGGGGCCGCCAGCAGAGCGGTGTCGTGCATCATCCACATCGGGCGGGTGCGGCGCAGCCACATCTTGTCGCTGTCCCCGACACCGGAGTCGTTGACCAGCCGCTCGACGACCTTCGCCCAGAGCGGGACGAGATCGCTGTTGACATCAGCCACTGGTGCACGCTTTCTCGTACCGCCCCCGGTCTTCGGCCGGGGGTGCCCCCAGCAGGGGGAGGGTGTCAAGGGGACTCGGGGTGCCGGTCCGATCGATGAACAAACCCGACAAGTCCTGCAACGGTAGTCAGCGCGCAGAGCTGATTCAAGTTGTTGTCCACAGGCTGTGGGCGACGGGCCCGGGTGCTGCCGGTTTGACCCTCCGGGGCGCTGCCGCGTACCGTAACCAGGTCGAGTTGTCGATGGCCGCTGCCGCATGCCCGCGGGTCCACCCGCTTCCACAAGGCGCGCAGCACGGGCGCCGTGGATGGCCTCAACACCAGCCGACCTGGGCTGTTGGGGCGGATTTCCCGTAAGGGGGAGATCGCGCGGACGCACGGTGACGGCCAAGCGACGCCCCGTCATCCTACGATTCACCCCAGGAGCCCCCGAGTGAGCAAGCGCACCTTCCAGCCGAACAACCGTCGTCGCGCCAAGACCCACGGCTTCCGGCTGCGGATGCGTACCCGCGCCGGCCGCGCCATCCTGGCCGCCCGCCGTGGCAAGGGCCGCGCCAGCCTGTCCGCCTGACAAGCGCGCGGGTTCCGAAGTGCTGCCCTCCGAGAATCGGCTGCGGCGGCGCCAGGACTTCTCGACCGCGGTGAAACGCGGTCGACGGGCCGGTCGGCCCCTCCTGGTGGTCCATCTCGACAGAGAGGGCGACCGGCCGGGGCCGGCGGACCGGAACAGCGACTGCGGCCCGCACGCCGCCGAGGGGCTTCCTTCGGCGCGTGCGGGTTTCGTCGTGAGCAAGGCCGTGGGTCCCGCGGTCGTGCGCAACCTGGTGAAGCGTCGTCTACGTCACCTGGTCCGTGAGCGTCTGCCCCGGCTGCCCGCAGGTAGCCTGATAGTGGTACGCGCGCTGCCCCAGTCCGGGGCGGCCTCGTACATCGATCTCGAACGTGATCTGGATGCGGCGCTGCGCCGGTTGCTCCGGACGGAGCCGACCGGTCACGCGCCGACGGGAGCAGGGCGATGAAGTACCTGCTGATGGGGCTGATCAGGCTCTACCAGTGGACGATCAGTCCGCTGCTGGGGCCGGTGTGCCGTTACTACCCCTCGTGTTCGCACTACGGGTACGAGGCGGTGCGTACACACGGCGCGATCAAGGGGAGCGGTCTGACCGCGTGGCGCATCCTGCGCTGCAACCCCTGGTCGCCCGGTGGGGTCGATCATGTGCCGCCGCGCAAGCACCCGGTGTGGCACCGCCGGCTGCGCAATCTGCTGAGCCCGAAGAGCGGGACCGCCGGGCCTGAGCCGGTGGCCAAGCCCGATGTCCAAGGAGTCTGACCGGTGACCTGGTCCTTCCTGAATCCCCTCTACACAGCGGTGTCCTGGATCATTGTCCAGTTCCACTCGCTGTACAGCCACGTCTTCGACCCGGACGGCGGCTGGGCCTGGGGCCTGTCGATCGTCTCCATGGTGATCGTCATCCGGATCTGCCTGATCCCGCTCTTCGTGAAGCAGATCAAGGCGACCCGGGCCATGCAGGCGATCCAGCCGAAGATGAAGGCCATCCAGGAGCGCTACAAGAACGACCGGCAGCGCCAGTCCGAAGAGATGATGAAGCTCTACAAGGAGGCGGGCACCAACCCCTTCTCGAGCTGTCTCCCGATCCTGGTCCAGGCTCCGTTCTTCACCGCTCTGTACGGTGTGCTCGCCTCGGTGGCCAACAACAAGACGATCGGCGTCATCACGCCCGACCTGCTGGCCAGCGCCAAGCAGGCGCACATCTTCGGCGCTCCGCTGTCGGCGAAGTTCGTCGGTGCCGACAGCGTGCACATCCAGATCGTCGTGGCGATCATGATCGTCCTGATGTCGCTGTCGCAGTTCGTCACCCAGCGCCAGCTGATGACCAAGAACGTGGACCTCACGGTCAAGACGCCGTTCATGCAGCAGCAGAAGATGCTGATGTACGTCTTCCCGGTCATGTTCGCCGTGATGGGTATCAACTTCCCCGTCGGTGTCCTCGTCTACTGGCTGACCACCAACGTGTGGTCGATGGCCCAGCAGCTGATCGTCATCCACAACAACCCGACGCCCGGCTCGATGGCCTTCCAGGAGCGCCAGGAGCGGTTGAAGCGCAAGGGTCGGCTCAACCCGGACGGCTCGATCAAGAAGGTCGGCCTGCTCGCGAAGCTGAGCGGCGGCGGTTCCGCCCCGGCGGCGGCTGCGGCCTCGGTGGTCGAGGAGACCGTCCAGGTCCGGCGCCAGCAGCCGCGCAAGCAGACCAAGGCCCAGCGCCAGCACGCCGGCGGCCACCAGCAGCCGGCCGCCCAGGACACCGCGGCGCAGCCCGCGGCCGAGGAGCCCGCTGCCCGGCTGACCAAGCAGGACGCGGTCCCGGCGGGTCAGGGCGCCAAGCAGCCGGCGGGCAAGCAGGCGGCCGGCAAGCCCGCGCAGCGGCAGCAGCCGAAGCGCACCGGGCAGGGCGGCGGTCAGCGTCCGAAGAAGAAGTCCTGACCGGTCGGAACCGGTCGCAGCGGCCCCAGATCTTCGTTCTCGGCCCCACCCGGGGGCCCATCCCCGAAGGAGTCCATCAGTGACGGAAGGCACCACCTCCGCCGTCGAGGTCGAGGCAGTGGAGGAGTCCGGCGAGGGTCTCGTCGCCCGCCTGGAGCACGAGGGCGACATCGCCGCCGACTACCTCGAGGGTCTGCTGGACATCGCGGACCTCGACGGCGACATCGACATGGACGTCGAGGGCGACCGTGCGCTGGTCTCGATCGTCAGCGAGGGTCCCGACCGCCAGCTCCAGCGGCTGGTGGGGCAGGACGGCGAGGTGCTGGAGGCGCTCCAGGAGCTGACCCGGTTGGCCGTCCACCGGGAGACCGGTGAGCGCAGCCGTCTGATGCTGGACATCGCGGGCTTCCGGGCGCGCAAGCGGGCCGAGCTGGCCGCCCTGGGTGCGAGGGCCGTGGAGCAGGCGAAGTCCACCGGCGAGCAGGTGAAGCTGCGGCCGATGACGCCGTTCGAGCGCAAGGTGGTGCACGACGCGGTGGCCGCGGCCGGCCTGCGCAGCGAGTCGGAGGGCGAGGAGCCCCAGCGGTGCGTCGTCGTGCTGCCGGGCTGATTCCCGGTTGTGGTGTCGAGCGACCCCGTCCGCCGTGTGCGGACGGGGTCGTCGTTCCTTGGGGGCCGTCCCGTCCGGTGCGGAGGTCGGCCCGGATGGTGCCTAGGGTGTTCCTGACGGGATCGGGCCGGAGCTGCGATCCGGTCCGGGGCGGGTGGATTCGGTGAGCGGAGAGGCTGAGATGGAGACGGACGGCGTGGCGCCCGAGGGCGAGCCCTCGGCGGTGGTTCCGCCGCAGGGGCCGGGGGAGACCCCGGCCGTGGCGCAGGAGATCTTCGGAGAGCGGCTGGCCGCTGCCGTCCGCTACACCGAGTTCCTGTCGACCGCGGGCGTGCAGCGCGGGCTGATCGGCCCGCGCGAGGTGCCGAGGCTGTGGGACCGGCACGTGCTGAACTGCGCGGTGCTGGCCGAGCTGCTGCCTGCCGGGGCGTCGCTCTGCGACGTCGGCTCGGGTGCGGGCCTGCCCGGCATCCCGGTAGCGCTGGCCCGGCCGGACGTCTCCGTGACACTGCTGGAGCCGCTGCTGCGCCGCACCACCTTCCTGGAGGAGGTGGTCCGCGAGCTCGGGCTGGACAACGTGACCGTGGTCCGCGGCCGCGCGGAGGAGATGGTCGGCAAGCTCGCCGTGGACATCGTCACGGCGCGCGCGGTCGCCCCGATGGACCGGCTGGCCGGCTGGGGGCTGCCGCTGCTCCGCCCGTACGGGCAGATGCTGGCGCTGAAGGGCGACAGTGCGGAGCAGGAGCTCGCGGACTCCCGGGCGGCGCTGACCCGGCTGGGCGCGGTGAAGTGGTCGGTGATCTCGGTCGGTGAGGGCACCCTGGAGACCTCGACCCGGGGGGTCCGGGGCGAGGCGGGGGAGAGCCCCGGCGGGGTGAAGGCTGCGACCCGGCGGGCCAAGGCGGCCCGGGCCGGACGCGGCAGCAGGGATGCGGGCCGGGCCGGCGGGCGCCGGCGGCGCTGAGCCGGGGACGGTCCGGCGAACAGCCGGGGACCGGCGGTCGGACGGACATCGACGGGCGGTCGGGAGCACGGGCTCCCGGCCGCCCGTTACGTCTGTCCGGCGGCGGGCCGGCGGCCGGTGCCGCTTCCGGACCGGACGCCGGGGGCGCCCTTGAGCTGCGGCGTTCGGGGGTACTCGGAGTGTCGCACCGTCAGATTTATGACATTCCGGGCATCGTGTTTCACGTGAAACGTCGCTCTCAGCTCCCCGGAATCCTCGACCGTGCTCTGGCGGTGACTGTTGCCGCTCCGGTTTCACGTGAAACACTGACCCCCATGCAGGACTCGGAGACCATCGAACAGATCGATGACACGCCCATCGGACGCGCCGCCCAGGCTGCGGTGCAGGCGATCGGGCGGGCCGGCGAGGGCCTCCCCAGGCCGGACGCGACACGGGTGATCGTGGTCGCCAACCAGAAGGGCGGCGTCGGCAAGACCACCACCACGGTGAACCTCGCTGCGGGCCTGGCCCTGCACGGGCTGCGCGTCCTGGTGGTTGACCTCGACCCGCAGGGCAACGCCTCGACTGCCCTGGGCATCGACCACCACGCCGAGGTGCCGTCCATCTACGACGTCCTGGTCGAGGGCAAGCCGCTCGCCGATGTCGTCCAGCCGGTGAAGGACGTCGAGGGCCTGTTCTGCTGCCCGGCCACCATCGACCTGGCCGGCGCGGAGATCGAGCTGGTCTCCCTGGTCGCCCGGGAGAGCCGGCTGCAGCGCGCCATCACCGCCTACGAGCAGCCGCTGGACTACATTCTCATCGACTGCCCGCCCTCGCTCGGCCTGCTCACCGTCAACGCGCTCGTCGCGGGTCGCGAGGTGCTGATCCCGATCCAGTGCGAGTACTACGCGCTGGAGGGCCTCGGCCAGCTGCTGCGCAACGTGGAGCTGGTGCGCGCCCACCTCAACCCGGCGCTGCACGTCTCCACCATCCTGCTGACCATGTACGACGCCCGCACCAGGCTCGCGGCCCAGGTGGCCGAGGAGGTCCGGACGCACTTCGAGCGCGAGGTGCTGCACACGGCGATCCCCCGGTCTGTGCGCATCTCCGAGGCCCCCAGCTACGGGCAGACCGTGCTCAGCTACGACCCGGGTTCCACCGGTGCGCTCTCCTACCTGGAGGCCGCCCGCGAGCTGGCCATGCGTGCGGTCGGGGGCGATTACCCGGCCGGTGCCGCGACCGGCTACGGTGCGGTCGGGCAGCAGCGGACCGCGGACGGAGCGGCGGCGGCACAGCACGGCACGATGGAGGGCAACCGGTGAGTGGTGGGCGCAGAGGTCTGGGGAAGGGTCTCGGGGCGCTGATCCCCGCGGCCTCGCCGGCGACGGGGGCCGCACCGGTCTCCGCGGTCGGGGCGCCGCTTGCGGCGGCCCCTGCGGTGGCACCGCTGCTGCCGACCGATCGCGGCACGGTGGCTGCGAAGGTCGCCGCCGGGAGCCTGCGCGAACTGACCGACGGCCCGCGCGGCGGCTCGGACTCCGGGCTCGCCCCGGTCGAGGGTGCGACCTTCGCCGAGCTCCCGCTGGACACCATCACTCCCAACCCGCGCCAGCCGCGCGACGTCTTCGACGAGGACAAGCTGGCCGAGCTGGTCACCTCCATCAAGGAGGTGGGCCTGCTCCAGCCGGTCGTCGTCCGCCAGGTCGGCCCGGAGCGCTTCGAGCTGATCATGGGTGAGCGGCGCTGGCGGGCCTCCCAGGAGGCCGGCCTCACGGTCATCCCCGCGATCGTCCGGGCGACCGAGGACGACAAGCTCCTGCTGGACGCGCTGCTGGAGAACCTCCACCGCGCCGAGCTGAACCCGCTGGAGGAGGGCGCCGCCTACGACCAGCTGCTGCGCGACTTCTCCTGCACCCACGAGGAGCTCGCCGACCGGATCGGGCGCTCTCGCGCGCACGTCTCCAACACCCTGCGGCTGCTGAAGCTCCCGCCGGCCGTTCAGCGCCGGGTGGCTGCCGGCACGGTGAGCGCCGGGCACGCGCGCGCCCTGCTGCCGCTGGAGGACGCCGAGCAGCAGGAGCGGCTCGCCACCCGGATCATCGCGGAGGGCCTCTCCGTCCGCACCACCGAGGAGATCGTCCGACTGATGGCCGGCGAGCAGCCCCGCAAGCAGGCCGCCCCGCGGGCCGGCCGGGTCGCCGCCCCGGTCTTCGACGAGCTCGCGGGCCGGCTCTCCGACCGGTTCGACACCCGGGTCAAGGTCGAGGCGTCCCAACGGAACGGCAAGATCGGCAAGGGCAAGGTCGTGCTGGAGTTCGCCTCGGTCGACGACCTCAACCGGATCCTGGACAGCCTCGCCCCCGGCGACGAGCAGCTGCGGCTCTCCCAGGGCTGACCGGCCGGGTGGCGGACGAGCGGGTGCATGTTTCACGTGAAACGTGCACCCCTCGCGCTTTTCGGAGCAAGCTCGTGGTGGGGAACCGAGCCGGAGGAGGTGTGCGGGGCGTGGGGCGCAGGCTCGTACCGCTGACGTTGGACAATCTGGGGGATCTGCCCGACGGGTGCCGTTCGTGCGTGTTCTGGGAGCTGGACCCGGTCAGTGGGCGGGCCGCGGTCGAGGGCGGCAAGGCCGAACTGGAGAAGGAGGGCTGGATCTCCGCGGTCCTGCTGGAGTGGGGCTCGTGCGGACGGATCGTCTATGTGGACGGCGTGCCGGCGGGCTTCGTGCTGTACGCACCGCCGGCGTACGTGCCGCGGTCGCAGTCCTTCCCGACCAGCCCGGTGTCGCCGGACGCGGTGCAGCTGATGGTGAGCCGGGTGCTGCCCGGCTACCAGGGGCAGGGGCTCGGCCGGGTGCTCGTCCAGGCGGTGGCCAAGGACCTGCTGCGGCGGGGAACCCGGGCGATCGAGGCGTTCGGTGCGGTGGGGCGGCCGACGCCGAGCTGCCTGCTGCCGGCCGACCACCTGCTCGCCGTCGGGTTCAAGACCGTGCGGCCGCACCACCGGTACCCGCGGCTGCGGCTGGAGGCGCGGACGACGCTCACCTGGCGCAGCGACGTCGAGGGTGCACTGGAGCGGCTGCTCGGCGGGGCCCGGAAGGAGCCTGCCTGGCGGCCGTTCTGAGCGGCCTCCCGGAGGGTCGGGCCCTCGGCCCGGCCGAGCGGTGCGGGCACGGCAGAGGCCCCCGGGAC
>NZ_JBHWBW010000113.1:11343-19190 GCF_042735675.1 Kitasatospora sp. NPDC059571 | reverse complement strand
GCCTACTCCCCCGGGAGTAGGCGCGCCCACCGCCGCCCGCCGCACGGCGTCCCGGGCACCTCGCCGGAAGGGCTCAGCCGAGGCCGCCGGCGGCATCGGCCTCGTCGGCCGGGATCGGCACCGCCGTCCCGCTGACCCGGATGCGGTTGTCCTCCCGGTCGATCCGGACCCGCAGAACGCCGGGGCGGCCGAGGTCGTCGCCCTGGTACAGGGTCAGCTCGCCCTCCTTCAGGCCCTCGATCTCACGGAGGTAGGCGCCGAACGCGGCGGCCGCCGCGCCGGTGGCCGGGTCCTCGACGACCCCGCCGACCGGGAACGGGTCGCGGACGTGGAAGACGTCCGGCCCCGCCCGGTGCACGAGCTGCAGCGTGGTGAGGTCCAGCCCGGTCATGAAGCGGGCCAGCCGGTCGAAGTCGTAGGCGAGGTCCGCCAGGCGCTCGCGGGTCGCCGCGGCGAGGACGAGGTGACGGGCCCCGGCGAAGGCGATCCGGGGCGGCAGGCTCCCGTCGAGGTCCGCCCGGCTCCAGCCGAGGGCGGCGAGCGCCTCGTCGAGGTCGGCGTCGGAGACCGGCCCGACCGACGGTTCGACACTGGTCAGGGTCGCCACGAGGGTGCCGCCCGGGCCCTCGGCGACGTCGACCGGCACGGTGCCCGCCCGGGTCTCGAACCGCAGCCGGCCGGGGCCCGTCCGCTCGGCGAGCGCCACGGCCGCGGCGATCGTGGCGTGCCCGCAGAACGGCACCTCGGCGAGCGGGCTGAAGTACCGCGCACCGTAGCCCCGGTCGCCGAGCGCGGTCAGGAAGGCGGTCTCGGAGTAGCCCAGGTCGGCGGCGATCGCGAGCTGCTGGTCGTCCCCCAGGCCGGTCGCGTCGGGGACCACCCCGGCCGGGTTGCCGCCGGCGGGGTCGGCGGTGAAGGCGGCGTAGCGCAGGATCTCGGTGCCCGGGGGAATCGTCATGCCCGGCTGAACGTCCCGCGCCCACGGGGGATTCCCGGCCCGAGCAGCCCCGGCCCGACCTCCCGCACAGCGGTCCGGCGCGGGCGGCCGTAACACCGCAGGCCGGCCGGTCACCGATCCGAAACGTCCGTTCGCCGATCGGCCACTCGAACGAGATCCGCCTGCAAAACCTCTGTCATGACGGGTTGCCATCCTTGGGGACAGAGGAAATTCGCTGAAAGGAACTCAGAATGAGCGACTACTCCATGCTCGTGGCCGCCCTGGTGGAGCTCTCCGGCGAGCGTGACCGGGACCGCGGGACCGGCGCCCCGGCGCGGCTGCTCGGGCACGAGGCCGACCGGCTCGCCAGCCTCGCCCGCGGTGGTGAGCCGCCCGCCGATCGGCCGGCCCCGCTGCTGCGGCTGCTGCGCCGCCGCACCGCGGGCCGGCTGAGCTACTCCGTGTGAGACCGCCGCCGGCGCAGGCCGGACGGCCCGGTGCCCGGACATCCCGTCAGAAGGGGTGGACGGGCACCTGCGCGTGCGGCGGGCGCCGGGCGTCGACCTCGATCTCGATCTTCATCCGGGGGTCGGCGAGCCCGCAGACCATCATGGTGGCGGCCGGCCGGACGGCTCCGAAGCACTCCCGCAGCACCGGCCAGCACGGTTCGAAGTCCTCCCGGTCCGGGAGCAGGTACCGCACCCGGACGACGTCCGCGAAGGTGCAGCCCGCCGACGCCAGCGCGGCCCCGATGGTGCGCAGGCACTGCTCGGCCTGTTCGACCACGTCGTCGGAGATCCCCATGGTGGCGTAGTCGAAGCCGGTGGTGCCGGAGACGTGGACCCGGTCGCCGTCGACCACGGCTCGGGCGTAGCCGATCTGCTCCTCGAACACCGAGCCGCCGAGGATCGGCCACCGGGCGGGCCCGGCAGCCTCGCCCCCGCTGCCCGGCGCCGGAGCCGGTGCGGGAGCCGGAGCCGGGGCAGGAGCCGGAGCCAGAGCCGGTGCGGGAGCCGCTGTCGCTGCCCGGGTGGGGACGGTCGGGACCGCGATCGGGATCGGGAGTTCGCTCATGCCGCGACGGTAGGGAGCAGCCGGCTGATACGTCCAATACTCTGCGGCGACGGTACTGATATCCCTGGGGATATGGAACGCCCCGAGCTCGCTCTGCACCATCTGCACGCCTTCCTGGTCCTGGCCGAGGAACTGCACTTCGCGCACGCCGCCGAACGGCTCGGCATCGCCCAGCCTCCGCTGAGCCAGCAGATCCGCCGCCTGGAGCTCAAGGTCGGCCATCCGCTGTTCGTCCGCGGCCCGGGCCGGGTCGCGCTGACCGCGGCGGGGCGGGAGCTGCTGCCGGCGGCGCAGCGCGCACTCGCGGAGGTCGCCGACGGGTTGGCCGCGGCCCGCCGGGTCGGCGACGGACGGGCGGGCCGGTTGCGGGTGGGCTTCGCCGCCTCGCTCGCGCCGACCCTGTTGCCCGGGCTGCTGAGTGCCTTCCGGGCCGACCACCCCGGCGTCGAGCTGGACATCCGGGAGATGACCACGGCGCCCCAGGTCGCCGCACTCCAGGACCGGGCGATCGACGTCGGCCTGCTGCGCGAGCCGCCGGCCGAACCGGGCCTGGCGGTGGCGGAGCTCTTCGCGGAGCGGTTCGTCGCCGTGCTGCCCGCCGGCCACCCGCTCGCGGCGGGCCGCCGGGTGGCGGTCGCCGCGCTCGCGGACGAGCCGTTCGTCCTGCTGCCCCGGTCCTGCGGGCCGACCGTGCACGACCGGATCGTGGGCATCTGCCGGGACGCCGGGTTCGAACCGCGGGTGGTCCAGCGGGCCGTGGAGTGGCCGACCGTCAGCGCCCTCGTCGCGGCGGGGCTCGGCGTCTCGCTGGCGCCGGAGGGCGTACGCCGGATCCGGCTGCGCGGCGTGGTCCACCGCCGGATCACCCCGGACACGGCCCGCTCCACCGTCGCCGCAGCGTGGCGGGAGGGCAATCCCGACCCGCTGCTGCCGCGCTTCCTCGCCGCCGCCCGCACCGTCCGCCCGAGCAGCGAGCACGCGCGCTGAGCCGCCGCCAGGGGCCCTGCCCGGCCGCGCTGTCGGCACCCGGTGCGACGATCCCCGCACGGCGGCACAAGGAGATCACCACGGGCACGTGGGACATCGGTCCCTTCGAGAACGACACGGCCGCGGACTTCGCGCACACCCTGGACGAGGCGGCCCCGGACGAGCGGGAGGGCCTCGTCCGGAGCGCGCTCGCCCCCGCGGCGGCGGCCCGGGGCTGTCTCGACAGCCCGGAAGGGGCGGAGGCGGTGGCCGCGGCCGCTCTCGTCGCGGGGCAGTGCCCGGGCGGTGAGCCGGTCGCCGCCGTCCACGGCCCCGACGAGGCGCTGCCGGTCCTCGCCTCCGACCTCCGGCCCCTCGCGGTCGAAGCCCTCGACCGGGCGGCCGCGGCGGATTCGGAGCCTGCACAGCTCTGGGGCGAGACGGTCGACGGGCCGTGGCGCCAGGACATCAGCCGCCTCCGGGCAGTCCTCGCCCACCCCACGGCCCAGGGAGACCCCGGCCACTGACTTATCGTCAGAGATCCTCGGACAGTCCGTCCGCGTAGTGCCGGATCTCCAGGACGTTGCCGTCCGGGTCGGCGAAGTAGAAGGTGCGCGGTGCGATCCCGCGGGCGCCGAAGGAGTTCTCGCGGTACGGCGTGACGGGGTGGCCGCCCGCGGTGAGGCGGGCGTGCAGCGCCTCGAAGTCCTCGGCGCCGGTGGCCAGGCAGATGTGGTTGATGCGGTGGCCGGCGCTCCCGGCCGCGCCCGGGCCGGCGTCCAGCTGGGGGGCGACGGCGAGCGGGGTGAGGTCGAGGATCGTCCCCGCCGTGAGGCGGACGCTCACGAACGGCGCCAGCCCGTCCCGGTACTCGGCGAGCCGGACGGGCTCCAGCCCGAGGACGTCCCGGTAGAAGGCGGCGGAGCGGACCGGATCCGCCACCCACACCACTACGTGGTCGAGTTGGTACCGCACCGTCCGGTCTCCCTCCCCGGGGCTGCACCGACCCCTCTACGCTACCGGCGGCCGGTCCGCCGCCGCACGGGTTGCGGCACACGCCACGCGTCCCACGGGTCGCCCGGCACCCGATCGGCCCGCGCCCCCGGTCGGCCGCGGGCCCGCTGCGGGCGGGCGCCGGTGAGCGGCCCGCGGTGGGCCCCGGTCGACGGCGCGGTCAGGAGCGGCCGGCCAGGACCGCCTGTGGGTCGTGGAGGTAGGGCTCCCAGGCGAGTTCCGCGGCGCCCGCGAGCCCGGCGTGGTCGACCTGGGCCGGGACGATCGGCACCCGGCCGCTGCGGCCCCACAGGCAGCGGTCGGCGACCACTGCGGCGAGCCGCTCGGGGGCGGCCGCCAGCAGGTCCAGGTGCAGCCCGCTGAGCACGATCCGGTCCGGGTTGAGGATGTTGACCAGTCCGGCCAGGCCGAGTCCGAGGCGGTCGACGACGTGCTCGACCGCCGCCGCCGCGGCCGCGTCGCCGGCCGCCGAGCGGGCCAGCAGGCGGGCCTGGCCGAGCAGCGGGCCGGCCGGATCGGGGATCCGGTGCGCGGCCGTGAACAGGGCCTCCGGGTCGGTCTCGGCGTTCAGGCAGCCGCGGTTGCCGCACGCGCACGGACGGCCGAGCGGGTCGACCGTCAGGTGGCCGACCTCCAGGGCGAGGCCGGCGCTGCCGGTGTGCAGCCGGCCGTCGATGACCAGGGCGCCGCCGACGCCGCGGTGCCCGGAGGTCACCAGCAGCAGGTGGCGGGCGCCGCGGCCGGCGCCGTGCCGGTGCTCGGCGAGCGCGGCGAGGTTGGCGTCGTTGGCGACGGCACTGGGCAGCGGCGTCCTGGCGCGCGGGCCGAAGTCGGCGCGGCGCACCTCCTGGTCGAAGAGGTCGGCCACCGGCGTGCCGCTCGGCCAGGCGAAGTGCAGGGCGGCGAGCGCGGTGCCGTCCGGCTCGGTGACCGGATTGGGCAGGGCCAGCGCCACCCCGAGGCAGCGCCGGGCCGAGGCGCGGGCCAGGGCGGCGCCCGCCTCGGCGACGGCGCGCAGCATCCGGACCGGGTCGGTGCCGTCGGGCAGCGGGAGGTAGCGGGGCGTGTCGAGGCGGCCGCCGAGCCCGGACAGCGCCACGCTCAGCCCGTCGGCGTGGATCTGCGCGGCCACCACGACGGGACCGGCCGGGTCGATCGCCAGGCGGTGCGAGGGCCGGCCGCGGCCGCCGCCGGCCGGGCGGGAGTCGACGGTGATCAGGCCGAGCGCCTCGAGTTCGCCGGTGACGGCGCCCGCGGTGGCGCGGGTGACGTCGAGGGCCGTGGTGAGGGCCGACCGGGTGGGCGCCTGACCGGTGTGGATCAGCGCGAGGGCCGGTCCGAGCAGGGTGCGGCCGCGGTCCGGAGCGCTGCGGCGCGGTTCGGCCGCCGACCGGGCACCGGACGGGGGCTGCGCACTTGTGGGTGAGGTGGGCACTCCCCTATTCTGACTTTGTGCCGCTAGTAAACAAAACTGATGCCCGATCCTCCGCCGCCGACCGCACCACCGCCGACACGCCGCGCACCGCCGACAACGGCCTCGACAACGCCCTGGACAGCGGCTCCGCCGGCAGCCCCACGACCGACGCGGCCGGCCGCCCGGGCACGACACGCCCGGCCGGCGCCTGGTCCGCCGCCCGGATCGCGCTGACCGCCTTCTTCGCCGTCGACGGCTTCCTGTTCGCCGCCTGGGTCGTCCGGATCCCCGACATCCGCGCCCAGGTGCACGCCACGCACAGCGCCCTCGGCCTCGCCCTGCTCTGCATCTCGGCGGGCGCGGTCGCGACCATGGCACTGGTCGGACGGCTCTGCATCCGGTTCGGCAGCCGGCAGGTGTCGGTCGCCTCGGTGGCGCTGCTCAGCCTCGCGGTGCCGCTGCCCGCGCACACCCACTCGGTGGCCGCCCTCGGCGGCGTCCTGCTGCTCTTCGGCGCCGGCTACGGCGCGGCGAACGTCAGCATGAACAGCGCGGCCGTCGACCTGGTCGCCGAACTCCGGCGCCCGGTCATGCCGAGCTTCCACGCCGGCTACAGCCTGGGCGGACTGCTCGGCGCCGCCGTCGGCGGGCTGCTCGCGGGCACCCTCAGTGCCGCCTGGGCGCTGGCCCTCGGCGGCGCGCTCGGCCTGCTGGTGACGGCGCTGGCGGGCGCGGTCCTGCTCCGCGGCACCGCGCGGCCGGCTCCCGTCGCACCGGCCGCCGCACCGGCCGCCGCCGGCCCGAACCGGGCCGGCCGGCACGTCCGGCTGCTGGTCGTGCTGCTCGGCCTGACCGCGATGTGCACCGCGTACGGCGAGGGGGCCCTCGCCGACTGGGCGACCCTGCACCTCACCGACGACGTGCACGCGAGCGCCGGTCTGGCGGCAGCGGGCTACGCGGCCTTCGCCTTCGCGATGACCGCCGGCCGGGTCGGCGGCACCTGGCTGTCGATCCGGCTCGGCGCCACCCGGGTGATGCTCTTCGGCGGCGCGACCGCGGCTGCCGGAATGCTGATCGCCGCACTGGCCCCGACCGTGCCGGCCGTCCTCGGCGGCTTCGTCCTGGTCGGCCTGGGCCTGGCCAACGTCTTCCCGCTGGCGATCGGCCGCGCGGGCGCGGTCGGCGGCCCGCAGGGCGTCGCCACCGCCTCGGCACTCGGCTACGCGGGCATGCTGATCGGCCCGCCGGTGATCGGCTTCCTCGCCGACGCGGTGAGCCTGCCGGTCGCGCTCACCAGCGTCGCCGCGGCCGCCGCCCTGGCCGGACTGCTGGCCCTGGTGGTCGGCCGCCCCACCCGGACCTGACGGCAGCCCGTCCGGAGCCGACGGCCGCCCGCCCGAGGCCGAGGGCGGGCCCGCCGGGATCCGACGGCGACCGCTCGAAGCGGGGGACGGCCGGACCGGCCCCGCCGCCAGGGCATCATGGGTGACCGGCCCCGGGGGATCCCGGTGGCAGGGCCGGGCGACGGAGGAGTGGGCGCGGGTGCGGGTGCTGGTGACGGGGGCCTTCGGCTTCGTCGGCAGGGCGGTGGTCCGCCGACTGGCGGACGCGGGGCACGAGGTGTGGGCGCTGAGCAGCCGGGCGACCGGGGCGGCGGGGCTGCCGGCGGCCCGGGTGCTCCGCGCGGACGTGCGGGACGCCGCCGCGCTCGCCCCGGCCCTGCAGGGGGTGGCCGCCGTCTGCCACCTCGCCGCGCTGACCCGCGGGTACGAGTCCGCGGCCCGCCCCGACGACTACCGCAGCGTCAACCTCGGCGGTACGGCGGCCCTGCTGGCCGCCCTGCGGGCGCGCGGCGGCGACCGTCCGCAGGTGGTGTTCGGCTCCACCGCCGCGGTGTACGGGGCACCGGAGCACGGGCCGATCGACGAGCGGACCGAGCCGGCGCCCGGCAACCCGTACGGCGCCTCCAAGCTCGCCTCCGAGGAGGCCCTGCGGGAGGCGGCCGGGGCCGGCGAGATCTCCGCCGCGGTGCTGCGCTGCTTCAACGCGGTCGGCCGCGACGACACCGACGAGGCACGGATCGTCCCGCGGGCGCTGGCGGTCGCGGCCGGGCGCCACCCGTACCTGGAACTGAACGGGGACGGCTCGGTGGTGCGGGACTTCGTGCACGTGGACGACATCGCCGAGGCCTACCTGCGGGCGCTGGCCGCCGGGCCGGTGCTCGCTGGGCACGGCGGCTTCCGGGTCTGGAACGTCGGGGCGACGCCGGCGAGCATGCGGGAGGTGGTGGCGGCCGTGGAGCGGGTGACCCGCCCGGCGGTGCCCGTGGGGCCCCGGCCCGCCCCGGCCGCCCGCCCCCCGCCCGGCGGCCCGCGCCCGCGCGAACCCGGCCCCCGTCCACGGCACGGCGGCCCGGCCGGCCCCGATCAGCGCCCGGCGGCG
>NZ_JBHWBW010000113.1:5403-11333 GCF_042735675.1 Kitasatospora sp. NPDC059571 | reverse complement strand
TAGGGAAGGTCGGGGCGACGCCGGCGAGCATGCGGGAGGTGGTGGCGGCGGTGGCGCGGGTGACCGGCCGTCCGGGGCCGGTGCTGCACCGGCCCGCCCGGCCGGACGCGCCGCGGCTGGTCGCCGACACCGGCCGGATCACCCGGGAGCTGGGCTGGCGGGCGGAGCGGCCGGAGCTCGACGCGATGGTCCGCGACACCTGGGACGCCTTCCCGGAGAGCCGCCGGGCACCGCTCTGACGCACCGTCGGGCGGTGGAGCACGCCACGGCCGCGCACCACCAGGCCCGGGAACGCACCCGCCCGGCAACGCCCCGCACTGCGCCGACCCGCCGACACTCCGGCGGTGTCGGCCAGCCGGCGGCGGGCGGCTCTGCAAAGCTCGACGGATGACCGACCGCATCCGGGCAGCCGTCAGCCACTGGACCGTCGTCGTGCCCCTGCTCGCCCTGCTGACGCTCGCCCTGACCTGGGGCCGGTCGCTGCCCTCCGCGGTGGTCGGCGTGGTCGCGCTCTTCCTGGCGGGCGCGGTGCTGGCGGCGGTCCACCACGCCGAGGTGATCGCCCACCGGGTCGGCGAGCCGTTCGGCTCGCTGGTGCTGGCGGTCGCCGTGACGGTGATCGAAGTGGGGCTGATCGTCACGCTGATGGCCGACGCGCCGGCCAAGAACGCCACCCTGGCCCGGGACACCGTCTTCGCCGCCGTCATGATCACCTGCAACGGCATCCTCGGCCTGGCCATCCTGATCGCCGCACTGCGGTACCGGGTGGCGGTGTTCAACGCGGAGGGCACCGGCGCGGCGTTCGCGACGATCGCCACCCTCTCCACGCTCAGCCTCGTCCTGCCGACGTTCACCACCAGCAAGCCGGGCCCGGAGTTCTCCACCGTCCAGCTGACCTACGCCGCCGTGGCCTCGCTCGGCCTGTACGGCCTGTTCGTGACCACCCAGACGCTGCGCCACCGCGAGTACTTCCTGCCGGTGACCGCGGAGGGCGAGCTTCTGGAGGAGGAGCACGGCGAACTCCCCTCCCGCCGTTCGGCGCTGACCAGCCTGGGGCTGCTCGCGGCGGCGCTGGTCGCGGTGGTCGGCCTGGCCAAGGGCGTCTCGCCGACCATCGAGTCGACGGTCGCCGACGCGGGCCTGCCGGCGTCCGTGGTCGGCGTGGTGATCGCCCTGCTGGTGCTGCTGCCGGAGAGCATCACCGCCCTGCGCGCCGCCCTCGGCAACCGGGTGCAGACCAGCCTGAACCTCGCCCTCGGGTCGGCGCTGGCCAGCATCGGGCTGACCATCCCCGCCGTCGCCGTGGCGTCCACCTGGCTGAGCGGGTCCCTGGTGCTCGGCCTCGGGCCGACCCACATGGTGCTGCTGGCGCTGACCGTCGCGGTCGGCACGCTGACGGTCATCCCGCGGCGGGCGACACCCCTGCAGGGCGCGGTCCACCTCGCCGTGCTGGCCGCGTACCTGGTGCTGGCGGTGAGCCCCTGACCGCACCGCTCGGCGATCGCGCCACTCGGCGCTCCCGCCCCTCACCGGCAGCGCCGCTCCGCGATCGCTCCGCCCGGTACCGCTCCGTTCAGTGGCCGGCCGCCGGGAAGCAGCCGCCGTCCGCGATGAAGCCGGTCAGCTCGGCGGCCGCCGTCCCGCCGGAGATCGTGCCGTGCAGGCAGCCGGTCGCGACCTCGACGACCACGGCGGCCCGGCCGGCCGCGGCAGCGACCTCCACCCGGACGGTCGCGGGCCGGACCCCGGCGGCCTGCGCCGCCGCCCGCCGCACCGCGTCCTCGTCGAGCGGCCCGCCGGCGAGCTGCTGCAGCGCCGTCCGCAGCGCCTGCACGCTCGGCGCGGCGGCGCTGCGCGCGCCGTCCGGCAGCGGCATCTCCTGCCGGTAGGCGTGGTTCTCGGCGTAGCGCTGCCGCTCGTCGTAGGAGATGCAGGGCGAGGGTGCCGGGCCGGCCTCCGGGGCCGGGCAGTACGGCACCGGCGAAGCGGCCGGGGTGCTCGGGCCCGGATCGACGCGGGAACCGGCCCGGGAGTCGGTGACGGTGCTGCCGCAGCCGCTCAGCGCGCCACCGGGGAGCAGCACGAGCACGGCCGCGGCCGCGAGCTGACGGGCTTTCGGCAGAACGGTCATGGCCCCATCCTGCCGGGCGCCGCCGACAGCGGGGCTGCCGGGTGCCGACCGCGAGGGGGCTACTGCTGCTGGCCGGGGATCCGCAGGTCCCAGCCGACCAGGGCACGCAGCTGCTCGGCGGTGACGCCGTCCGGGATCGGCTGGGGGGCGTCGTGGCGCAGCGGCGGCTGCCAGCCCTCGTCGGCCGTCCAGCTGCGGACGACCTTGGCGGGCGCGCCGGCGACCACGCTGTGGTCGGGGATGTCGCCGCGGACGACGGAGCCGGCGGCGACCACGACGTTCCGGCCGAGCCGGGCGCCGGGCAGGATCACCGAGCCGGTGCCGATCCAGGAGCCGGCGCCGATCTCGACCGGCTCGTTGCGCGGCCACTGCTTGCCGATCGGCAGGTCGGTGTCGCGGTACTCGTGCGCCTGGTCGGTGATGTAGACGTTCGGGCCGGTCCAGACGTCGTCGCCGAGCACGATCGACTGGTGGCCGACGATGTGGCTGCCGCGGCCGATGACGCAGCCGCCGCCGATCCGGACGATCGGCTCGGGGCCGAGGTCCAGGCCGGGCAGGAAGCCCGCCGAGATGGTGACCCGCTCGCCGATGATCGAGAACGGCCCGATGGTGATCCACTGCTCGTTGAAGACCGCACCGAGCGGGAATGCCAGCTTGGTGCCGTCGCCGAGCTCGCCGAACCGGTACGGGCCCGGGTTGCGGTTGGTGACCGCGCCGGTGTCCTGCACCCAGCGCCAGGCCCGGTGGACGACCCGGCCCGCCGCGCGGCGGCCGCGGGTTCGGGCGGAGTCGAGGAGGGCGCGGGCGTTCGGCATGCGATCACCGTAGCGGGCGGGCGCCCCCGGCGAGGCACCGGGCGATCAACGTCACACCGGTGCCTGGCAGACTCGCCGCATGGAGATCCCCGAGCTCGTCGACGTCCTGCGCCGCGAGGGCGCTCTGCTGGCCGACACCGCCGCCGGGACGCCGCTGGACGCCCCCGTGCCCACCTGCCCGGACTGGCGGCTGCGCGACCTGGTGCTGCACACGGGGCAGGTGCACCGCTGGGCCGCCGCCCACGTCAAGGGCGGCCTGACCCGGCCGCTGGACGAGGCCGGCCAGGAGGCCGCCTGGGGGCCGGCGCCCGCCGACGCCGAGCTGGTGGAGTGGTTCCGCACCGGGCACGCCGACCTGGTCGCCGTGCTGGCGGCCGCTCCGGCCGACCTCGCCTGCTGGAGCTTCCTGCCCGCGCCCTCCCCGCTCGCCTTCTGGGCCCGCCGCCAGCTCCACGAGACCACCGTGCACCGGGTGGACGCCCAGGCCGCCGCGGGCACTGCACCGAGCCCGGTCGACGCGGCGGTCGCCGCCGACGGCCTGGCCGAGCTGCTGACCGGCTTCCTGCCCCGGCCCAAGTCCCGGCTGCGCAGCGCCACCGCGCGCACCCTGGCGGTCCGGCCCGCCGACCGCCCGGAGAGCTGGCTGGTGACGGTCGGCCAGGAACCGCCGCAGGTACGGCCCGGCGCGGGGCCGGCCGACTGCACCGTCGGCGGGCCCGCGCACGACCTCTACCTGCTGCTGTGGAACCGCCGCGAGGCCGACCCGGCGACCGTCACCGGCGACCGCTCGCTGCTGGAGCTGTGGCGGGAGACGGCCGCCGTCACCTGGAGCTGACCGGTACCCGCCCGGCGCTCACTGCGCCCACGGTGCCGGGCGGCGCTCCAGGAACGCCCGCATGCCCTGCTGCGCCTCCTCCGAGGCGAACAGCCGCGCCGACTGGGCGACCCGCTCGTCGGCGTCCCGCTCGAAGGACTCCACCACGGCGGCGTTGGCCAGCCGCTTGGACTCGGCGAGGCCCTGCGGCGACCCCTGCCGGACGGCGTCCAGCAGCACCTTCAGCACGGTCGCGACATCGTCGGCTGCCTCGGTGATCAGCCCGATCCGGGCGGCCTCGGCCGGGCCGAGGACCTCCCCGGTCAGGTAGTAGCGGGAGACCGCGCGCGGGTCCAGCTTGGGGCGCAGCGGCAGCGAGATCACCGCGGGCGCCAGGCCGAGGCGGACCTCGGTGAACGCGAAGGTCGAGGCCGGGCCGGCGATCGCGATGTCGGCCGAGCCGAGCAGGCCGAGCCCGCCCGCCCGGGCGTGGCCGTCGATCGCGGCGATCACCGGCTTGGGGCAGTCGACGATGGCCCGCTGGATGTCCACCAGGCCGCGCGGGCCGACCGTCGGGTCGCTGCCGGTGGCCTCCGACAGGTCGGCGCCCGCGCAGAACACCTTGCCGGTGTGGCCGAGCACCACCGCGCGCACCGCCGGGTCGGCCGCGGCCTCGGTGAGGCCCTTGGCCAGCTCCGCCATCAGGCGGGTGGACAGCGCATTGCGGTTGTGGGGGGAGTCGAGTTCGAGGGTCGTGACCGCATCGGCAGTGGTGATGCGGACGAGAGGGCTCTCGCTGGTCATCGCGGATGGCCTGCTTTCCGGCTGAGGGAGGGTCGGACGGGCTCGGGAGGACTCTGGCACGCCGACCGGCCGGTCGGCCAGTACGACCCGGGAAATCCGCTGGCCGGGGCGGGTGCGGCCGGGCCAGCATGGGGCCCATGACGCTCCTCCTGCTCGCCCCGCGGATCAACGAGACCGGTCTGCAGCTGCTCACCTGCGCCCGCCGCCGCGGGCTGCGGGCGCACACCGCCGTCCGCTGGGAGGTCCCGGCGGAGCTGGCGCAGCTGCGGCCCGCGCACCTCTACGGCGGGCCGCTGTTCGCCGACACGGCCGCCGGCACCCTGGGCGTCACGGCGCTGGAGCCGCCCGCGGACTGGCTCGCCTCGCTGCCTGCGGAGCTGCTGGGGCGCCAGGTGGAGTGCAGCACGCTGGCCGAGGCGCGCCGGCTGCGCCGCCCGGCGTTCCTGAAGCCGCCGGTGGACAAGCTGTTCCCGGCCCGGGTCTACCCGGACGGCAGCGGGCTGCCCGGCCCGGACGCGCTGGACGACGACACCCTGGTGCAGGTCAGCGACGTGGTGGCGTTCGCCTCCGAGTACCGGCTCTTCGTGCTGGACGGCGCGGTGCTGACGGCGAGCCGGTACGCCGTCGGCGGCGGCCTGGCCGTCTCCCCCGAGGTCGGCGCCGACGCGTTCGCCTTCGCCGCCGACGTGCTGGCCGCGGGCGGCCTGCCGAGCGCCGTCGTGGTCGACGTCGGCCGCCTCACCGACGGCCGGTGGGCGGTCGTCGAGGCCAATCCGGCCTGGGCGAGCGGCGGTTACGCCTGCGACCCCGACCGCGTCCTCGACGTGGTGCTCCGGGCCGCGGGCCCGGCCGACGATGTCGCGGACACCGACGTCCGGTACGCCCGTCCCGTCCCCGAGGTCGTCCGCTGACGGACCCGGGGACGGGACGGGAGGGGCTGACGCGGCGTCCCGCTGTCGCAGTTCTGTACCGGGGACGCCCCGTTCGGCCGCCCGAGGCGGATCCGGGCTACGTTCGGGCAGGACTGCGTCGGCCAGGGGGGGGATTGCGTGACGGGATCGATCGGGGCGCGGACGGCGTTCGGCGCCTCGCTGTTCGCCTGCCGGGCGTTCGCCTGCCTCGGGATCGCCGGGGTGCTGCTGTGGTGCGCCGGCCGGGCGCTGTTCGACCTGAGCGGCCCGCAGCCGGGTGACGCGGCCGGCTGGGACCTGTACGCCGATGTCGCGCTCGCCTGGTCGGTCGTGGCGACGGTCACCGGCCTCGTCGGGTCGGGGGCCCCGCCGGGGCGCGCGGAGGGCGGGGGCCGGGGCCCCCCGGCGCCACAAGCGCGGGCGCGGGGGGGGGGTGGGGCAGCCCGGGCGTGTGT
>NZ_JBHWBW010000113.1:0-5393 GCF_042735675.1 Kitasatospora sp. NPDC059571 | reverse complement strand
CGCGGAGCGCCCCCCCCCTGGGGGGGCGGGGGGCCCTGTCCGCGCCCCGGGGGGGCGCCCCCCCGGCCGGGCCGCGCGGGGCCCCGGGGCCCTGGTCCGGGCGGCGGGCGGAGTCCTGGGCATGCTGCTCGCCGTCCTGTGGCCGCTCCAGGCACTGGCCGCCGCCCTCCTCTTCGCTGTGCCGGCGCGCGGCCGACCGCGGTGGCAGCGCGGCGGCGCCGTACTCGCCGGGGCCGCCGTCCTGGTCGCCGGGACGGCCTGGGGCCTGGCCTGCCACCTGGCCGAACAGCCCTGGGCGCCGCGCGACCCCGCCGACCGGGCCCTGGTCGGGACGTGGACCGGCATCGGTGGCAGGGTGCTGGAGCTGCAGCCGGACGGCCGGTACCGCACCAACTTCATCGGCGAGGACCCGAACCGGATCTGGGAGACCCGGCCGCCCGTGTACCTGTCGGGGCGCTGGACCCTCACCGGGGCGTCCGGGCAGGCGCAGGGCATCGTCCTGAACGGCTCCGAGACCATGGCGGTGTACGGGGCCTCCTCCCCGAGCATGCTGTGCGAGCCCGAGGAGCAGGACCCCTGCTACCTCTCCCTCCAGCGGACGTAGTGCCGGCACGGCCCTGTGCCGCGAGGCGCCCGGACTCAGGCCGCTGCCGCCTTGCGGCGCAGGGCCCATCCCACGGCGGGGACCATGGCCGCGCTGGCGGCGGCGAAGAGGAGAGCGAGCCCGGCCCAGCCGGCCGCGCCGTGGCCGATGACGGCGGTGGTGATGAGGACGGGTCCGAGCATCATCGCCCCGGAGAATCCGGTGTTGAAGACGCCCTGGTACTCACCGTGCGCGCCCTCCTCGGCGAGGTCGTAGCCGAGGGCCCAGCCGGCCGCCTGGCCGAGCACCTCGCCCAGCGCCTGCAGGGCCGCGCCGGCGAGCAGCACCAGCACCGCGGCCCACCCGGGCAGCCCGCCGGCGAGGGCGAAGGCCGCGCAGGAGAGGGCGACGAGCAGGCCGCCGCGGCGGAAGATCCGGGCTGCGGCGGTCGGTTCCTCGGTGCCGCGGGTGGCCCGCACCTGGAGGGCGACCACCAGGACGGTGTTGACGACGAGCGTGCAGGAGACCACGAACCGCGGGGCGTCGGTGTGGTTGACGATCCACAGCGGCACGCCCACCTCGATCATGGCGAACTGGAGGCCGAGCGCGCCGCTGAGTCCGGCGACCACGAGGTAGGGGACGTTGCGCAGGGCGGAGCCGGTCCGCCGGTCGGCGTCCTCCGCGGAGGCGCTCGGGCCGGTCTGCGGGGTCGGCAGGAGCGCGTACATCAGCACGACCACGGCGAAGGTGGCGACGTCGGCGAGGATGGCGGCGGTGTACGCGGGGCGGCTGTCGGCGACCAGGACGAGGGCGGCGAGGCCGGTGCCGACGCCGATGCCGACGTTGGTGACGACCCGCAGGTACGCCCGGCCGGCGACCCGGCGGTCGGGCGGCAGGATCTCGGCGTACAGCGCGTTGCGGACGGTCGCCGTGCCGCGGTCGGCGGCGGTGACGGCGCAGGCCAGCAGGAGGAAGGGGACGAAGCCGGAGACCAGCGGGTAGCAGGCGGTGCCGACGGCCTCGGCGGCGACCAGGACGAGCAGGACGGGCTTGGTGCCCCAGCGGTCGGCGGCGCGTCCGGCCGGGACGCCGATCAGCACCCCGCACAGGCCGGCGGCGGTGAGGCCGATGCCGACCCGGGCGGTCGGCAGGCCGAGGACGCGGGTGAAGTAGAGCGCGCCCAGCGCCATGAACAGCCCGTTGCCGAGGGTGTTCACCAAGGTGATCAGCGCGAGCCGGCGGACCGTCGGATCGGGGTGCAGCAGGCGCGACGATGCCCGGGGCGCGGCCTGCGCCCCCGTGGAGGTGGTGGTCATGGCATCATCGCACCGCATGCGGAGCAGTCGCGGGTACTGATTTAGACCGGGGCTGACGAATGGGGGATCACGTGCACCGTTTCCGGCTCGGCCTGGAGGACCTGGCGTCGGCGTCGTTCGCCTGTTCACCGCTCCAGGAGGCAGTGCTCAGTCTGCGGATGTGGACGCACCCGGGGACGTACGTCCACCAGACGCCGGTCTTCGAGCGGATCCGGCCGCAGTTCGAGCGGCTGGCCTGCGCGCCGCTGCTGCGCGCGCTGGTCGCCTCCAACCGCTACGTGCCGGACTTCCTGACGCCGCGCCCGGGCACGCCCTTCCCCGAGTTCACGGCCGAACTGGCCACCGTCCGGGCCCTGGCGCCGGAGCGGCTGGCCGGCGAACTGGAGCGCACGTTCCTGCCGCACGACCGCCGGCTGCCGCCGGTGCTGGCGGGCGCCCTGGCCGACCCGGCAGGACTGCTCGCGGAGATCGCGGACGCGCTGGAGGCGTACTGGACTCACTGCCTGGCGCCCCAGTGGTGGCCGCGGGCCCGGTCGGTGCTGCACGCGGACATCGTGCACCGCTCGCGGGTGTTCGCGGAGCGCGGTGCGGCAGCCCTCTTCGAGGACCTCGATCCACGGCTGCTCTGGCAGGACGGCGTGCTGACGATCCGCCGGGACTGGTGCGACGGCGACACCGATATCGCCGTGGGCGGGCGCGGCCTGGTGTTCACGCCCACGTTCTTCGCCCGGGGCGCCATCACCAACATCAGCGACGAGCACCCGCCGGTGATCAACTATCCGGCGCGCGGGCAGCGCACCATGGCCGGCCCGGCCACGCCGCCGCCCACCCGGCGGGCCCTGGAACAGCTGGTCGGGGCGCCCAAGGCGCGGCTGCTGACGATGCTGGACGAACCGACCAGCACCACCGAGCTGGCCCGCCGCCTCGGCGTCACCCCGGGCGCGGTGAGCCAGCACCTGGCGGTGCTCTCCGACACCCGCCTGGTCAGCCGCGCCCGACACGGCCGGGTGGTGCTGTACGCCCGCAGCCCGCTCGCCGACGAGCTCCTCCGATAGATCGTCAATTCCGTTGCGGCATCGCCCTGTTGACCACAATGGTCCATACCACCTACAGTTCCCGCAGGCTCCCCGGCACCCCTGTACGGCACCCCCACACCAGACAGGGAGACCACCATGCGCCATCGGCCACCACGACGGCCCAGGGCTCTGATCACCGCCCTGACCGCCGCGCTCGCACTGCCGCTCGCCCTGCTCGCCGCCGTCCCGGCACACGCCGCCGGCCGTCTCACCGCAAGCTTCACCAGCGCCGACAACGGCTCCTGGTGGAAGGGCACCTTCGTGGTCCGCAACGACAACGCCGCCGCCGTCACCGGCTGGACCCTCGAGTTCGACCTGCCCGCCGGGGTGACGATCGCCAGCAGCTACAACGGCCAGGCGACCGTCACCGGCCGGCACGTCACCGCCGTCAACGCGTACTACAACGGCACCGTCCAGCCGCACGCCAGCACCGAGCCGTACAGCTTCTGGTTCGTCGCCAACGGCCCGATCGGCGCCCCCACCGGCTGCCGGATCAACGGCGACAAGTGCGACGGCACCGCCGACGTGCCGCCCGGCGCACCCGGCACCCCGCAGGTCACCGACACCACCGCGCACACCGTCGCGCTGAGCTGGCCGGCGGCCACCGCCGGGGACTTCCCGGTCGCCTCCTACGACGTGCTCAGCGGCACCACCGTGCTCGGCACCTCCACCACCACCTCCGCCACGCTCAGCGGCCTCACCCCCGCGACCGCCTACGCCCTGACCGTGCGCGCCAAGGACAGCCGGGGCAACACCGGCCCGCTCAGCCCCGCGGTGACCGCCCGGACGGTCGACCCGGCGAGCGACACCGTGCCGCCGACCGCACCGACCGCGCTGCACAGCACCTCCGTCACCTCCGGCAGCGTCGCCCTGGCCTGGACGGCCGCCACCGACAACCAGCGGGTCGCCGCCTACGACGTCTACCGGGGCGGCGCCCTGGTGCAGACCGTCACCGGCACCAGCGCCACCGTCGCCGGCCTCTCCCCCGCCACCGCCTACACCTTCGCCGTCCGCGCCCGGGACGCCGCCGACAACACCTCGCCGGCCACCGCACCGCTCACCGTCACCACCGCCGACCTGGTCGGCGCCGGCAACTACGCCCGGGTCGGCTACTTCACCCAGTGGGGCATCTACGGCCGGCAGTACTTCGTGAAGAACCTCGACACCTCGGGCAGCGCCGCCAAGCTCGACGTCATCAACTACGCCTTCGAGAACATCGACCCGGTCAACCTGACCTGCCTGTCCGGCGTCACCAAGGGCACCACCTCGAACCCGCAGGACCCGGACCAGGGCACCGGCGCGGGCGACGCGGACGCCGACTACTCCCGGCCCTTCAGCGCCGCGCAGTCGGTCGACGGGGTCGCCGACGACGGCTGGGCCCCGCTGCGCGGCAACCTCAACCAACTGAAGAAGCTCAAGGCCAAGTACCCCAACCTCAAGATCGTGGTCTCGCTCGGCGGCTGGACCTACTCCAAGTACTTCTCGGACGCCGCCGCCACCGACGCCTCCCGCAAGAAGCTCGTCTCCTCCTGCATCGACCTCTGGATCAAGGGCAACCTGCCGCTCTACAACGGCGCCGGCGGCCCCGGCACCGCCGCCGGGATCTTCGACGGCATCGACCTCGACTGGGAGTGGCCCGGCTCCCCCGACGGCCACGCAGGCAACCACTGGTCGGCGAACGACAAGGCCGACCTGACCGCGCTGCTCGCCGAGTTCCGCACCCAGCTGGACGCCCTCGGCGGACCGCACCGGCTGCTCACCGCCTTCACCCCGGCGGACCCCGCCAAGATCGCCCAGGGCTGGGACCTGTCGAAGATCTTCCAGTCCCTCGACATCGCCAACGTCCAGGGGTACGACTTCCACGGCGCCGGCAGCGACAACTCCTGGGAGCCGAACCGCGCCGGCCACCAGGCCAACCTCTACACCGACGCCCAGGACCCGTACGGCTTCCACTTCTCGGTGGACTCCGCCGTGCAGACCTACCTGGCCGCCGGCGTCAACCCGCGCAAGCTGACCGTCGGCCTGCCGTTCTACGGGCGGGGCTGGCAGAACGTCACCGACGGCGGCGTGCAGGGCGAGTGGCAGGCCGCCCAGGGCGCAGCGCCCGGCCAGTTCGCCGAGGAGGCCGGCACCCGCGGCTACAACAACCTGATCACCTCGGTGCCGGGCCTCACCGTCTACCACGACACCCAGTCGGTGGCCACCTACGCCTACACCGGGTCCGGCGGCCAGTGGTGGACCTTCGACGACCCGTGGTCGATCGGCCAGAAGACCGCCTACCTCAAGTCCAAGGGCCTGCTCGGGGCGATGATCTGGGAGATGTCGGGCGACACCCCGTCCGGCACTCTGATCAGCGCCCTCGACACCGGCCTCAAGCAGTAGGGCAGCGCAGCGGGGCGCGGGGGACCGTCCGGTCCT
>NZ_JBHWBW010000112.1:3031-19295 GCF_042735675.1 Kitasatospora sp. NPDC059571 | reverse complement strand
CCCCCCCCCCCCGGGGCCCCCCCCGGCGCCCCCCCCGCGGCGGGGCGCGCCCAGGGCGGGGGGGAGACCGGGCGCGCCGGGGGGGCGCGGGTCACCGGTGAGAAGTTCGCCGCCCAGGTGCCCGAGGGCTCGTTCGTCACCGTCCGGATCCCGGGCCAGCCGGAGATCGCGGCCGGCCGGCCGGTGACCGGTGCGGCGATCACCGCCACCGAGGACGGCGCCAACGGCGAGAGCGTCACCGTCGTGCAGTCCCGGGCCGACGTCGACCACGAGATCGCCAACATGCTGCTGCTGCTCGGCGTGGTGGCGCTGCTCGCCGTCCAGGCCGCGGTGGCGCTCGCGGTCTGGCAGGCCCGCCGCCTGGCCCGGCCGCTCACTGAACTCGCGGAGACCGCCGAGCGCCTCGGCTCCGGCGACCCCCGCCCCCGCGACCGCCGCTACGGCGTCCCCGAACTCGACCGGATCGCCGAGGTGCTGGACGTCAGCGCCGAGCGCATCGCCCGGATGCTGACCGCCGAGCGGCGGCTCGCCGCCGACGCCTCGCACCAGCTCCGCACCCCGCTCACCGCGCTCTCCATGCGCCTGGAGGAGATCACCGCGCTCGCCGAGGAGCCCGACACCGTCAAGGAGGAGGCCAGCATCGCCCTCCAGCAGGTCGAACGGCTCACCGACGTCGTCCAGCGGCTGCTCACCAACCAGCGCGACCCCACCAGCCCGACCGCGGTCGCCTTCGAGCTGGACGAGGTGATCAAGCAGCAGGTCGAGGAGTGGGGCCCGTCCATGAGGGACAGCGGGCGGCGGCTGCTGATCGAGGGGCTGCGCGGAACGGCCGTGCTCGGCACGCCCGGCACGGTCGCCCAGGTGCTGGCCACCCTGATCGAGAACTCGCTGATGCACGGCGCCGGCGACATCACGCTCCGGGTGCGCCGGACCGGCTCCTCGGTGGTCGCGGAAGTTCAGGACGAGGGCCAGGGCGTCCCGCCCGAGCTCGGCAACCGGGTCTTCGAGCGGGCGGTCAGCGGCCGCAACTCGACCGGCATCGGCCTCGCGGTCGCCCGCGACCTCGCGGAGGCCGACGGCGGCCGGCTCGAACTGCTCTCGCTGCGGCCGCCGGTGTTCGCGCTCTTCCTCAACAGCCAGGTGCGCTGACGGCCTCCTGCGCGGTGCGCAGGAGGCGTCGGCCGGCTACTTCGCCAGCTCGCGCTCCTCCGAGGCGAGCAGCAGCTCCGCCTCGGCGACGACCTCGGGCTCGGCGAGCTCCGGCATCGCCTTGAACACCCAGGTGCGGTACGAGATGAAGCGGAAGACCGTGCCGACCGCCAGGCCGACCACCTTGGCCGCGACCTGCTCGAGGTGCGTGTCCAGGCCCAGCACGTAGACGGAGCAGGCGAGGACGCCGGTCTCGATCAGCATGCCGATGCCGCTGAACACCAGGAAGAGCGTGATCTCGCGCTTGCGGGAGGCCGCGTCGCGGTCCTTGTACAGCCAGTACCGGTAGCCGAGGTAGTTGGTGGCGATGGCCACCAGGGTCGCCGCGATGTTGGAGCGCAGCGAGGCGAGGCCCAGGCCGTTGATGCAGATCCAGAAGACCGCGAAGTTGACGGCGACGCCGCTCAGTCCGACGATGCCGAACTTCACCACCTCCCCGGACAGGCCGCGGACCCGCTGCTCCAGGGACGGCTTTGTATCGGTGGAGGTAGTCATCCGGGTGTCTCCTGGGGCGTGCGGGGGAGGACTGGAGCGAGCCCGCGCGGGCGCAGCGCGAACGGGCGCCTCGTGTACGCACGTGCGCGTGCAGTGCCACGCGGAGGCCCGGACACTCAGGCTACTCGCTCCCAAAGGGCCCCTTCGTGCCCAGGGGCATCACCGCCGTCCCGGGCACCGCCTGTGCACCGGCTCCGACCGGCCCGGATATCCTGGGCAGCGTGACTTTCGCGGGCAATGCAAAATTTCCAGTGGTGGGCATGATCGGCGGCGGGCAGCTTGCCCGCATGGCGCACCAGGCGGGCATCCCGCTCGGCATCCGTTTCAGGCTCCTCGCCGACACCCCCCAGGACTCCGCCGCACAGGTGGTCGCCGACACCGTGCTCGGCGACTACCGGGACTTGGAGACGCTGCGCCGTTTCGCGTCCGGCTGCGACGTGGTCACCTTCGACCACGAGCACGTCCCCACCGAGCACCTGCGCGCGCTGCAGGCCGACGGCATCGCCGTCCGGCCGGGGCCGGATGCGCTGGTGAACGCCCAGGACAAGGGCGTGATGCGGGCGAAGCTGGACTCGATCGGCGTGCCCTGCCCGCGCCACCGGATCGTCGCCGACCCAGCCGACGTCACCGCCTTCGCCGCCGAGGGCGACGGGTACCCGGTCGTGCTGAAGACCGTGCGCGGCGGCTACGACGGCAAGGGCGTCTGGGTGGTCGGCGACGAGGCCGAGGCGGCCGCGCCGTTCCTGGCCGGCGTCCCGGTGCTGGCCGAGGAGAAGGTCGACTTCCTGCGCGAGCTGGCCGCCAACGTGGTCCGCTCGCCCAGCGGCCAGGCGGTCGCCTACCCGGTGGTGGAGAGCGTCCAGGAGAACGGCGTCTGCGCCGAGGTCACCGCGCCCGCCCCCGACCTCGCCCCGGAACTCGCCGCCGAGGCCCAGGCGCTGGCCCTGCGGATCGCCGGCGACCTCGACATCACCGGCCACCTCGCGGTCGAGCTGTTCCAGACCCGCGACGGCCGGATCCTGGTCAACGAGCTGGCCATGCGCCCGCACAACTCCGGCCACTGGACCCAGGACGGCGCGGTCACCTCGCAGTTCGAGAACCACCTGCGGGCCGTCCTCGACCTGCCGCTGGGCGACCCCCGCCCGCGCGCGAAGTGGACGGTCATGGTCAACGTGCTCGGCGGCGACTACCCGGACATGTACCACGCCTTCCTGCACTGCATGGCCCGCGACCCGGGCCTGAAGATCCACATGTACGGCAAGGACGTGAAGCCCGGTCGCAAGGTCGGCCACGTCAACGTCGTCGGGGACGACCTCGACGACGTCCGCGAGCGCGCCCGCCACGCGGCCGCCTACCTGCGAGGAACGATCACCGAATGACAGACTCCACGGCTCCCGTCGTCGGCATCGTCATGGGCTCCGACTCCGACTGGCCGGTGATGGAGGCCGCCGCGCAGGCCCTCGACGAGTTCGAGATCCCGTACGAGGTGGACGTCGTCTCCGCGCACCGGATGCCCCGCGAGATGGTCGCCTACGGCGAGCAGGCGCACGCCCGCGGCCTGAAGGCGATCATCGCGGGCGCCGGCGGTGCCGCCCACCTGCCGGGCATGCTGGCCTCGGTCACGCCGCTGCCGGTGATCGGCGTCCCGGTGCCGCTGCGCTACCTGGACGGCATGGACAGCCTGATGTCGATCGTCCAGATGCCGGCCGGCGTCCCGGTCGCCACCGTGTCGATCGCCGGGGCCCGCAACGCGGGCCTGCTCGCGGTGCGGATCCTCGCCGCGTTCGACCCGGACCTCACCGAGCGCATGGTCGACTTCCAGGCCGACCTCAACGCCCAGGCCACCGAGAAGGGCAAGAAGCTGCGCGCCAAGGTCGCCGGCACCGCCTCGTTCGGCTTCGGCAAGTAGTACCGCGCGGTAGAACAGGGGGATGACCCCTGATCTGCTCGACCGTGCCCGCGCCGTGCTCCGTGCCGCCCCCGTGGTGGACGGGCACAACGACCTCCCGTGGGCGATGCGCGCCCAGGCCGGCTACGACCTGGACGCCATCGACCTCGCCGCCGACCAGCGCGGCCGCCTGCACACCGACCTCGGCCGGCTCCGCGCCGGCGGGGTCGGTGCGCAGTTCTGGTCGGTGTACGTGCGCAGCGACTACGCCGGGGACCTGGCGGTCAGCGCCACCCTGGAGCAGATCGACTTCGTGCACGCGCTGACCGCGCGCTACCCCGGGGCACTGCGCCTGGCGCTCACCGCGGACGACATGGAGGCGGCCCGCGCCGAGGGCCGGATCGCCTCGCTGATGGGCGCCGAGGGCGGCCACTCGATCAACTCCTCGCTGGCCACCCTGCGGGCGCTGTACACGCTCGGCGTGCGCTACCTGACGCTCACCCACAACGACAACGTGCCGTGGGCGGACTCCGCCACCGACGAGCCGGCCGCCGGGGGCCTGACCGCCTTCGGCGAGGAGGTCGTCCGGGAGATGAACCGGCTGGGCATGCTGGTCGACCTCTCGCACGTCTCCGCGGACACCATGCGGGCGGCGCTGCGGGTCTCCGAGGCGCCGGTCATCTTCTCGCACTCCTCCGCGCGCGCCGTCTGCGACCACCCGCGCAACGTCCCGGACGACGTGCTCGGCCTCCTCGCGGCCAACGGCGGGGTCGCAATGGCCACCTTCGTGCCGAAGTTCGTGCTGCCCGCCGCGATCGACTGGACGCTGGCCGCCGACGAGAACATGCGCGAGCACGGCTTCCACCCGCTGGACACCGCCCCCGACGCGATGGCCTGCCAGCGCGCGTACGAGGCCGCGCACCCCCGCCCGGCGGCGACCGCGGCCACCGTCGCCGACCACCTGGACCACATGCGGGAGGTGGCCGGGATCGACCACATCGGCATCGGCGGCGACTTCGACGGCACCGCGTTCGTGCCGACCGACCTCGACGACGTCGCCGGCTACCCGAACCTGATCGCCGAACTGCTCGGCCGCGGCTGGTCCGAGGCCGACCTCGCAAAGCTGACCTGGCACAACGCGGTCCGGGCGCTGCGCGGTGCCGAGGCCGCGGCCCGCCGGCTGCAGGCCGTCCGCGCACCGTCCATCGCCACCGTCGAGGAGTTGGACGGCCGGGCTTGACCTTCCCCCTGGGGCAGAGCGGAGTGTGATGGGCGTGGAGGACGAAGCACTGCTCGGCATCGGGGTGTTCGCCCGCCGCGCCCGGCTCTCGCCGAAGGCGTTGCGGCTGTACGACCGGCAGGGCCTGCTGCCCCCGGACCGGGTCGACCCGGTCACCGGCTACCGGTACTACCGGGAGGACCGGTTGGCGCAGGCCCGGCTGATCGTCCGGCTGCGGGGCCTCGACATGCCGCTGGCCGTCGTCGCCGAGGTCCTGGCGGCGCCCGGACCGCGGGCGGCCGAGCTGGTGGGCGCGTACTGGGACGGCGTCGAGCGCCGGGTGGCGGCGCAGCGCGAGCTGGCTGCGCACCTCCGCATCCGACTGTCGGGAGGCGAAGGGAGTTTGGAGATGTACGAGATCGAGCAGCGCGAGGTGCCGGAGCAGCTGGTGCTCACCGAGCAGCGGCACGTGCGGCCGGAGGACCTGCCGGTGTGGATCCCGGAGGCGTGCGACCGGCTGGCCGAGGCCGCCAAGGCCTACGGCGGGGTGTCGGGGGCGCCGTTCGCGGTCTACCACGGCGAGGTCGACGAGGACGGTGACGGCCCGGTCGAGGTCTGCGTGCCGATCGGCCCGGGGCACTCCGGGGCGGTGGCGCACGCGCACCGTACCGAGCCGGCCCACCGCGAGGCGTACACCACGATCACCAAGGCGCAGGTGGCGTACCCGCAGATCCTGTCGGCCTACGACGCGGTGTTCGAGTGGGCCAAGGCCGAGGAGCGCACGGTCGTCTCGGCGCCCCGCGAGGTGTACTTCGCGGACTGGGCCGCCGCCGGCGACGGCGACCCGGTCTGCGACATCGCGGTGCCGCTGGCCTGACCGGCCGGATCCGGGAGGAGGCCTACAGCAGCGGCAGCTCGATGGCGGGGCACTTGTCCATCACCATGTCGAGCCCTGCCGCCGTGGTGCGGGCGTAGGCGTCCTCGTCCACCACGTCGAGCTGGAACCAGACCGCCTTGGCGCCCACCCCCACGGCCTGGTCGGCGATGTCGCCGGCCAGGCCGCTGTTCACGAACACGTCGACCACGTCGACCGGGAACGGGATGTCGGCGAGCGTGGCGTAGCCCTGCTCGCCGAGCACGGTCTCGGCCCGCGGGTGGACCGGCACCACTCGCTTGCCCGCCCGCTGGAGCACCCGGGCGACGCCGTACGCCGCCCGCCGGGTGTTGGTGGACAGGCCGACCACCGCCCAGGTGTCACCGTCGTCCTGGAGGATCCTGCGGACCGTCGCGTCGTCTCCGTACGTCATGCCGGGGAGAACCGGTCCGCGGCCGCGGTCATTCCGCGCCGGGCCGGCCCATCGCCCGGTAGGCCCAGCCGGCCGCCCGCCAGGCGCCGGCGTCGAGGACGTTGCGGCCGTCCAGGATGCGCCGCTCGGCGACCAGCGCGCCGACCTCCGCCGGGTCGAGCTCGCGGAACTCCTGCCACTCCGTCAGGTGCAGCACCACGTGGGCGCCCTGAACGGCCTCCAGCGCGGAGTCCGCGTACGACAGGCTCGGGAACATCTTCCGGGCGTTGTCCATCGCCTTCGGGTCGTAGACGGTGACCTGGGCGCCCTGGAGCTGGATCTGGCCCGCGACGTTGAGCGCGGGGGAGTCGCGGATGTCGTCCGAGTTGGGCTTGAAGGCGGCGCCGAGCACCGCGACCCGGCGGCCGAGGAAGCCCCCGCCGCACTGCTCGCGGGCGAGCTCCACCATCCGCGAGCGGCGCCGCATGTTGATGGAGTCGACCTCCCGCAGGAAGGTCAGCGCTTGGTCCGCGCCCAGCTCGCCGGCGCGCGCCATGAACGCCCGGATGTCCTTGGGCAGGCAGCCGCCGCCGAAGCCGAGGCCGGCGTTGAGGAACTTGCCGCCGATCCGCTCGTCGTAGGAGAGCGCCTTGGACAGCTGCACCACGTCGGCGCCGGCCGACTCGCAGACCTCGGCCATCGCGTTGATGAACGAGATCTTGGTGGCCAGGAAGGAGTTGGCGGCGGCCTTGACCAGCTCGGCGGTCGCGAAGTCGGTGACCACGAACGGGACGCCCCGGGAGACCGGGGTCGCGTACACCTCGCGCAGCAGCTGCTCGGCGCGCTCGCTGCGCACGCCGACCACCAGCCGGTCCGGGTGCAGGGTGTCGCCGACGGCGAAGCCCTCGCGCAGGAACTCCGGGTTCCAGGCGAGCTCGGCCTGCTCGCCGACCGGGGCCAGCGCGGCGAGCCGCTCGGCCAGCCGGCCCGCGCTGCCGACCGGCACGGTCGACTTGCCGACCACCAGGGTCGGCCGGGTGAGGTGGACGGCCAGCGAGTCGAGCGCGCTGTCGACATAGCTCATGTCGGCGGCGAACTCGCCCTTCTTCTGCGGGGTGTTGGTGCAGATGAAGTGGACGTCGCCGAACTCGGCCACCTCCTCCCAGGAGGTGGTGAAGCGCAGCCGGCCGGTGGAGCCCTCGTGCCCGGGGACGTGCTTGACCAGGAGGTCGGCCAGCCCCGGCTCGTACATCGGGACCCGGCCCGCGGCGAGCGACGCGATCTTCTCCGGGTCGATGTCGAGGCCGAGCACCTCGAAACCGAGCTCGGCCATGCAGGCGGCGTGCGTCGCGCCGAGGTAACCGGTGCCGATCACCGTGATGCGGAGGGCCACGCGCTTCCCCTTCAGTCCAGGTTGCCGGGCCGCTCGGGGTACGGGCGGCCGCAGGCACCGATGGTAGCCGGGCCCGGCCGTGCCGCGAACCCGCCGCAGGGGCGCGCGAGGGGCGCACGGCGCCGCCGGCGGTCACGGCGGGGTTGCAGCTGGGGCCCGAATTCCAGACCGGGGCCCGCACGGCCGTGCGGGGGGGCAGAATGCGCGCATGGCAGCGAGGGAGCGCGCGGAGTCGGGCGGGGAACACCAGGAATCGTTGAGCCTCTTCGAGCGCGTCCCCGGGCCCCGGTCCGGCGATGCGCCGGACGGCACGGAACCCCCGGAGCCCCCGGACGACGACGGCGGGGCGGCCGAGGGGCCGGACGACGGCGCGGGCGAGGCCCGGCGCCGCCGGCGGACCCGCCGGGTGCTGGTCGGAACGCTCTCGGTGCTGCTGGTCCTGGTGCTCGGCGTGCTCGGCGCCGCGTACTGGACGGTGGACCACTACGCGTCATCGGTGACCCGGATCCCGAACGCCTTCCCGACCGCGCCCGCCTCCGCCCAGCCCACCGCCGTCCCGAACTCCGGCACGACGTTCCTGCTGGTCGGCCTGGACGCCCGGTCCGACGTGCCGACCACCGGCAAGGGCGCCAAGGCGCCCGCCTGGAAGGCCGGCGCACAGCGCAGCGACACCATGATGCTGCTGCACATCTCCGCGGACCGGAAGAGCGCCGCGATCGTCTCGATCGCGCGCGACACCTGGGTGGACGTCCCCGGCCACGGCAAGGCGAAGATCAACGCCGCCTACTCCTGGGGCGGGCCGGCGCTGATGGTGGAGACCGTGCAGGACCTCACCCGGATCCGGGTCGACCACATCGCGGTGATCGACTGGAACGGCTTCCGGGCCCTGACCGACGCGGTCGGCGGTGTGGACATCACCATCCCGCAGACCATCGAGGCGCGCGGCGAGGCCCGCCAGTGGGACGCCGGCACCCACCACATGAGCGGCGCCGAGGCGCTGCTGTACGTCCGGGAACGCTACGGCCTGCCCAACGGCGACCTCGACCGGACGAAGCGGCAGCAGAACTTCCTGCGGGCGCTGATGCTGCAGACCATGAACGGCGGGACGCTCGGCAACCCGTCCCGGCTGACCGGTCTGCTCACCTCGGTCGGCGACGTGGTCAGCGTGGACGACCGGCTGAGCAACAGCGACCTCTACGACCTGGCCTGGAGCCTGCGCGACCTGCGCCCGGACGGCGTGCACTTCATGAACGCGCCGTTCGGCGGCTTCGACACCGTCGGCGGCCAGTCCGTGGTGCTGCTCGACGACGCGGCCGCCGGCACGCTCTGGGACGCCGTCCGCAACGACCGGATGGACGACTACCTCGCCCAGCACCGGACCACCAGCGACACCCTGGGCGAGACCGTCCGCTGAGCCGCCGCCGCACCGGTCCGCGGCGGCGGGCGTGCCCTAGAATGACCCGCGCAACAGCTACTTAACGGTAATTAACACGGTCGAGGAGCGGGACACATGGCGGGCAACTCCGGAGCGGACTTCGACCTCTTCCGGCTCGGCGAGGAGCACGACATGCTCCGCGAGGCGGTGCGCTCGCTGGCCGAGGCGAAGATCGCGCCGTTCGCGGCCGAGGTGGACGAGCTGGGCCGTTTCCCGCAGGAGGCGCTGGACGCCCTGCAGGGCAACGACCTGCACGCGGTGCACGTGCCGGAGGAGTACGGCGGCTCGGGCGCGGACGCGCTGGCCACCGTGATCGTGATCGAGGAGGTCGCCCGGGTCTGCGCCTCGTCCTCGCTGATCCCGGCGGTCAACAAGCTCGGCTCGCTGCCCGTCCAGCTCTCCGGCTCCGAGGAGCTCAAGGCCAGGTACCTGGGCGCGCTCGCCCGCGGCGAGGGCATGTTCTCCTACTGCCTGTCCGAGCCCGAGGCCGGCTCGGACGCGGCCGGCATGAAGACCCGCGCGGTCCGCGACGGCGACTCCTGGGTCCTCAACGGCGTCAAGCGGTGGATCACCAACGCCGGCGTCTCCGAGTTCTACACCGTCATGGCGGTCACCGACCCCGACCTGCGCTCCAAGGGCATCTCCGCCTTCGTGGTCGAGAAGGGCGACGAGGGCGTGTCCTTCGGCGCGCCGGAGAAGAAGCTCGGCATCAAGGGCTCGCCGACCCGCGAGGTCTACTTCGACAACGTGCGGATCCCCGCCAACCGCATGATCGGCGCCGAGGGCACCGGCTTCGCCACCGCGATGAAGACCCTCGACCACACCCGGGTCACCATCGCCGCCCAGGCGATCGGCATCGCCCAGGGCGCCCTCGACTACGCCAAGGGCTACGTCAAGGAGCGCAAGCAGTTCGGCAAGGCCATCGCCGAGTTCCAGGGCATCCAGTTCATGCTCGCCGACATGGCGATGAAGCTGGAGGCCGCCCGCCAGCTCACCTACGCCGCCGCCGCGAAGTCCCAGCGCACCGACGGCGACCTGACGTTCTTCGGCGCCGCCGCCAAGTGCTTCGCCTCCGACGTCGCGATGGAGATCACCACCGACGCCGTCCAGCTCCTCGGCGGCTACGGCTACACCCGCGACTACCCGGTCGAGCGCATGATGCGCGACGCCAAGATCACCCAGATCTACGAGGGCACCAACCAGGTCCAGCGCATCGTCATGGCCCGCAACCTGCCCTGATCACGCGCCACCCCGACTGAACACACCAACGGAAAGGAGCAGACACCATGACCCTGAGGATCGCTGTCTGCGTGAAGTACGTGCCCGACGCGACCGGTGACCGTCGCTTCGCGGACGACACCACCACCGACCGGGAGGGCGTGGACGGCCTCCTGTCGGAGCTGGACGAGTACGGCGTGGAGCAGGCGCTGCGGATCGCGGAGGCGTCCGGGGACGCCGAGGTGACCGTGCTGACGGTCGGCCCGGACGACGCGAAGGACGCGCTGCGCAAGGCCCTGTCGATGGGCGCGGACAAGGCCGTGCACGTCAACGACGACGACATCCACGGCTCCGACGTGATCGGCACCTCCGCGATCATCGCGAAGGCCCTGGAGAAGACCGGCTTCGACCTCGTCGTGTGCGGCATGGCCTCCACCGACGGCACCATGGGCGTCCTGCCCGCCCTCCTCGCCGAGCGCCTCGCCCTCCCGCAGGCCACCCTCCTCTCCGAGGTCTCCGTCGAGAACGGCGTGGTCAAGGGCCGCCGCGACGGCGACGCCGCCACCGAGCTCGTCGAGGCCCCGCTGCCCGCCGTCGTCTCGGTCACCGACCAGTCCGGCGAGGCCCGCTACCCCTCCTTCAAGGGCATCATGGCCGCGAAGAAGAAGCCCGTCGCCTCCCTCGACCTCGACGACCTCGACATCGACGCCGACACCGTCGGCCTGGCCGGCTCCTGGACCAAGGTCGCCGACGTCACCGCCCGCCCGGCCCGCACCGCCGGCACCGTCGTCAAGGACGAGGGCGAGGGCGGCAAGCAGCTCGCCGCCTACCTCGCCGACCAGAAGTTCATCTAAGACCCGCCGCACGCGCATCCGACGATCGATCAGGAGCAACAATCATGGCTGAGATCCTGGTTCTCGTGGACCACGCCGACGGCGCGGTCCGCAAGCCGGCCCTCGAACTGCTCACCCTCGCCCGCCGCATCGGCGAGCCCTCCGCCGTCGTCCTCGGCGCCGGCGAGAACACCGCCGCCGTCGCCGCCAAGGCCGCCGAGTACGGCGCCGCCAAGGTCTACACCGCCGACGCCGACGCCTTCACCACCCAGCTCGTCGTCCCCAAGGTCGACGCCCTCACCCAGATCGCCAAGGCCGCCGACGCCGCCGCCGTCCTGGTCACCTCCAGCGGCGAGGGCAAGGAGATCGCCGCCCGCGTCGCCCTGCGCCTGGGCTCCGGCATCATCACCGACGCCATCGACCTCGAGCAGGGCGCGAGCGGCCCCGTCGCCACCCAGTCGGTGTTCGCCGCCTCCTTCCAGGTGAAGTCCACCGTCACCACCGGCGCCCCCGTCATCACCGTCAAGCCGAACGCCGTCGCCCCCGAGCAGGCCCCCGCCGCCGGCACCGTCGAGCAGGTCGAGGTCGCGTTCACCGGCAACGCCGCCACCGTCACCGCCCGCACCCCCCGCGTCTCCTCCGGCCGCCCCGAGCTGACCGAGGCCGCGATCGTCGTCTCCGGCGGCCGCGGCGTCGGCGCCGCCGAGGGCTTCTCCGTCGTCGAGGACCTCGCCGACGCCCTCGGCGCGGCCGTCGGCGCCTCCCGCGCCGCCGTCGACGCCGGCTGGTACCCGCACACCAACCAGGTCGGCCAGACCGGCAAGCAGGTCTCCCCGCAGCTCTACGTCGCCGCGGGCATCTCCGGCGCCATCCAGCACCGCGCCGGCATGCAGACCTCCAAGACCATCGTCGCCATCAACAAGGACCCCGAGGCCCCGATCTTCGAACTCGTCGACTACGGCGTCGTCGGCGACCTCTTCACCGTCCTCCCCCAGCTCACCGCCGAGGTGAAGGCCCGCAAGGGCTGAGCCTCCGTCGGGCGCACGAAGGGCGCGGCTTCCGGGACACCCGGGGGCTGCGCCCTTCGCCGTCCGCCCGCCCCGGTGGCGGGCCCGGCCGCTCCGCCGTGGCCCGCGTCCGCGGGCGCTCGGGCCGGTCCGCGTAGAGTCCGGGGCATGGGACTGCTGACGGCACTTGAGGGCGGATACGGGGACCACGCCGACGCGGTGGTGGTCGACGGGCGGGCGATGTCGTGGGAGGAACTGCTGGGCGCCGCCGGTGCGGTGGCCGAGCGGGTCGCGGGGGCGGACGCCCTGGCGGTGCTGGCCCGGCCGGCCGCCGAGACGGTGGTCGCGGTGGTCGGCGGACTGCTCGCGGGCGTCCCGGTGGTGCCGCTGCCGCCCGACTCGGGGCCCAAGGAGCGGGCCCACATCCTGCGGGACTCCGGCGCCCGGCTGCTGGCCGTGCCGTCCGGCGGTTCGGCGGGTGCCGCGGAGGAGGGCGTCACCGTGCTGCCGGTCGACCCGGCGGCGCGCGGCGGGAGCGGGCGCCACCCGGAGCCCGCGCCGGAGCGCCCCGCGTTCATCCTGTACACCTCGGGCACCACCGGCGCGCCCAAGGGTGCGGTGATCCCGCGGTCGGCCGTGGCGGCCGGACTCGACGGGCTGGCCGCGGCCTGGCAGTGGACCGCCGAGGACACCCTGGTGCACGGCCTGCCGCTGTTCCACGTGCACGGACTGGTGCTCGGCGTGCTCGGCGCCCTGCGGACCGGGAGCAGGCTGGTGCACACCGGCCGCCCCACGCCCGGCGCGTACGCCGGCGCACACGGCAGCCTGTACTTCGGTGTGCCGACCGTCTGGTCGCGGGTCGCCGCCGACCCCGAGGCCGCCCGGGAGCTGAGCGGCGCCCGGCTGCTGGTCTCCGGCAGCGCACCGCTGCCCGTCCCGGTCTTCGAGCGGCTCGCCGCCCTCACCGGGCACGCCCCGATCGAGCGCTACGGCATGACCGAGTCGCTGATCACCGTCTCCACCAGGGCCGACGGCGAACGGCGGCCCGGCAGCGTCGGACTCCCGCTGGACGGCGTCCGCACCCGCCTCGCCGCCGAGGACGGCACGCCGGTGCCGTTCGACGGCGAGAGCGTCGGGGAGCTCCAGGTGGCCGGGGCGACGCTGTTCGCCGGCTACCTGAACCGCCCCGACGCCGATGCCGAGGCCTGGACGGCCGACGGCTGGTTCCGGACCGGCGACGTGGCCGTGGTGGGCCCGGACGGCTTCCACCGGATCGTCGGCCGGGCCTCCGTCGACCTCATCAAGAGCGGCGGCTACAAGATCGGCGCCGGTGAGGTCGAGGCCGCGCTGCGCGACCACCCGGCGGTCGCCGACGCCGCGGTGGTCGGCGTGCCCGACGAGGACCTCGGCCAGGCCGTGGTGGCCTACGTGATCCCGGACGGGCCGGTCAGCGGCGAGCAGCTCACCGCCTTCGTGGCCGAGCGGCTCTCCGGCCACAAGCGGCCCCGGCGGGTCGTGCTGGTCGACGAACTGCCCCGCAACGCCATGGGCAAGGTGCTCAAGAAGCAGCTGCTGGACCTCGGCTGACCCACCGGCCACGGGGGCCCCGCCGGTCCGGCGGGCATGTGCCGGATGGCCGGAGCGCGCCGCCGCGGGCGGCCGCGGCCGGGCCGCGGGGCCCCGCCAGGCTTGGGGACCGGGCCGGTACGGGTACCACCGGTTTGGCGCGGGGCCGTCCGAGGGCCCCCGCCGCCCGGTACGTGGGGTGCCGGGACCGAGCGACTGCAGGGGTAGGCACCGTGATCGTCTGGGTCAATGGCACGTTCGGGGCGGGCAAGACGACCGCCTGTCGGGAACTGGTGGAACTGCTGCCCGGCAGCCTGCTGTACGACCCCGAACTGACCGGCGCCGAGCTGTGCCGGCTGCTGCCCGCCGACCGCCTCGCCCCGGTCGCCGACTTCCAGGACCTGCCGTCCTGGCGGCGGCTGGTGCCCGAGGTCGCCGCGGCGCTGCTCACCGAGATACCCGGCCCGCTCGTGGTGCCGATGACGCTGCTCCGGGAGGACTACCGGGACGAGATATTCGGCGGCCTCGCCGCCCGCGGGATCGCCGTGCACCACCTCGTGCTGGACGCTGAGGAAACGATCCTGCGCGCCCGCATCGAGGCCCGCGAGGAGCACCCGGGCGACGAGGCCGCGAGCGAGGCCGTCCGCACCTGGTGCCGCGACCACCTGCCCGCCTACCGCGCCGCCAGACGCTGGCTCGCCCGCGACGCCCACCTCGTCGACACCGCCCGCCTCACCCCGGCCGGGACGGCCCGGCTGCTGGCCCGGCTGGTCGAGGACGGTACCGCCCGGTGCCCGATCGTGCAGAGCCCCGATCCCACCGGCGACACTGTCGCCGCCGCCGTGCTGCTCTTCGACGAGCAGGACCGCGTGCTGCTGGTCGACCCCGTCTACAAGCCCGGCTGGGAGTTCCCCGGCGGCGTCGTCGAACGCGGCGAGGCGCCCACCGACGCTGCGCTCCGGGAGACCGCCGAGGAGCTCGGCCTCCAGCTGGAGGCCCCCGCGCTGCGCCTGCTCGCCGTCGACTGGGAGCCCCGCACCGGCCCGCGCCGCGGCGGCCTGCGACTGGTCTACGACGGCGGCCGGCTCGGCGCCGACCGACGGCAGGGCCTGCGCCTGCAGGCCGACGAGCTGCGCAGTTGGCGGTTCGTCACCCTGGAGGAGGCCGCCGGGCTGCTCCCCGCGACCCGGCTGCGACGCCTCGCCGCGGCGCTGGACGCCCGTGAGCGCGGCGAGTTGCGGTACCTGGAGGCGGGGCTGCCCGCCGCGGTCGGCGCCGCCACGACCGGCTGACCCGGCGCCGCCGCCCCGGCCGGCCGCCGCGGTCAGCGCAGCACCGCCTCCAGGAGGTCGCCGCCGAGCCGTGCGCTGACCGGCAGGTCCAGCTCGTACAGCACGTAGCGGCCGCGCCGGCGGGTCGTCAGCAGACCCGCCCGGCGCAGCACCGCGAGGTGGCGGGAGACCTCCGGCGCGGTCAGCTGCCAGGCGTCGGCGAGTTCGCCCGTGGTGTGCGGGCCGCGGGCCAGGGTGCGGGCCAGCCGAAGCCGCACGGGGTGGGCCAGCGCCTCCAGCCGCTGCTGGACGACGGCCAGCGGCGGCGCGTCGGCCCCGCCCGCCTCGGCGGCCGGGTACTGGAGTACCGGCTGCCAGCCGTGCGCGTGCACCGCCACCAGGTGGGGGTGGCCGAACGCGGACGGCACGAAGGTCAGCCCACCGGCCGCGGCGGCACTGGCGGTGTTGTCCTGGAGCTTGTCGACGACGATCCGCTCCCGGCCGGTCCCGGCGTCCGCGAGGGCGAGGGAGGGGGAGACCGCGGCGAGGGCCTCGGCGAGCCCGTGGCGGGCCAGCAGGTCGGCCTTGTGCCGGGCGTCGGCGGCGAGCCCCGGCAGCACCCGCCGCCAGGCGTCCGCGAAGAAGGTGCGTTCGCAGTCCTCCAGCAGGCGGCGGACCAGGGCGCGGACGGCCTGCGGGTCGTCGAGCAGCCGCTCGGCGAAGGCCGCCTGCCGGGGGCCGCGGGCCAGGGCCAGTTCGCGGGCCCGGGCGCGGGCCTGCGGATCGGTCAGCGGGGAGCCGGCCGCGCGGTGGGTGAGCCGCGACGAGCCGCAGGTGGTGACCAGGGCGGCGCGCGTCCACTGCTCGTCGTCGATCCGGTCCACGGCGTCCAGCTCCTCGGCGAGGGTCGCCGCGGGCCGGGCCGGGACGAGGAAGTCCGCCCGGGAGGAGCGCCACAGGAAGTCGGCCTCCAGCAGCCGGTCGGCCAGCCCGGCCGGCAGCGCGGCGGTGGTCGCGGTGGCCCAGCCGTGCAGGGCCGGGTGGTGGGCCGGCTCGGCGAGGGCGTGCAGCATCGCGGTCAGCTCGGCCAGCGGGGAGGGCGCGAAGCGCAGCCGCTCGGGCGGCAGGCCGGCGACGTCGATGGTCAGGCTCATGGCGGTGATCCTGTCACCCCTCCGTACGCCGGCCCGCGCCGGTTGACGCAGGCCGTCAATCGGCGGGACTGCCGGGCGCCGGGCGCGCAGCCTGGGCCGCATGACAGCACTTCAGGAGCAGACCCGCCGCCCGGCCCCGGGCCCGGCGACCCCGCCGACCGTAGGCCGCCCGCGGCGCCTGCCGCGGCCGGCCGCGGTCCCCCCCGTCCCCGGCGGCCGCCGGTACCCGCTGGCGCTGCTGGTGGAGCCCCAGGGGGCGGGGCTGGTGCGGCCGGTGGGGCGGGGGGTCG
>NZ_JBHWBW010000112.1:0-3021 GCF_042735675.1 Kitasatospora sp. NPDC059571 | reverse complement strand
GCCCCACCCAGGCGAGCGCGGCCGTCACCCGACCGCCGCCGTTACGCGCTGGCGCTGCTGGTGGACGCCCTGGGCGCGGGCCTGCTGCGGCCGTTCCTGCTGCTGTACGGGGTCGGGGTGCTCGGACTGCGGCCCGGGACGGCCGGGCTAGCCCTCTCCGCCGGGCTGCTCGCCGGACTGGCCGCGCTCGCGCCGACCGGCCGCTGGATCGACCGCGGTGCGCGCAGCCTGCCGCTGTCGGCCACCCTGCTGGTCCGGGCGGCGGGGGCGGCGGTGCTGCCGCTCGCGCACGGGGTCGTCGGCTTCACGGCGGCCGCGGTGCTGCTCGGGGTCGGCAGCCAGTGCTGGCCGACCGCGCACGCCGCGGCGGTGGCCGCCCTGACGGAGGGCCGGACCCGCGACGCGGCACTGGCCGCCGGCCGGTCCCTGCGCAACGCCGGGCTGGGCGCCGGTGCGCTGATCGCCACCGCGGCGGTGGCGGGCGGCGCGGGCAGTCTGCGGCTGCTGGCGCTGGCCACCGGCGCGGCCTGCCTGCTCGCGGCCGCCCTGGTGTGGGCGCGGGGGGGGGGGGGCGGGCGCCCACGCGGGTGCGGCGCGGGGGGCGCCGCCCCCCCCCGCACCGGAGGTGAACGAGATGGGACACGGCGGGAACGTCATCGCGGAGCTGAAGACCGACCACCACGAGGTCGCAGACATGTTCGGCCGGATCAAGGCGATGAGCACGGGCGGCCAGGAGCTGCGGGACATGGTGGACGACGTCACGATCGAGCTGGTACGGCACTCGGTCGCTGAGGAGCAGTACCTCTACCCGGCGGTGCGCGAGCACCTCGCCGGCGGGGACCGGATCGCGGACAAGGAGATCGACGACCACAGCCGGGTCGAGCGGATCCTCAAGCAGCTGGAAGGTATGGACACCGGCGACACCTCGTTCCGGCCGCTGCTGCAGGACCTCATGGACGAGGTCACCGCCCACGTCCGCGACGAAGAGATCAACCTGTTCCCCATGATGGAACAGGCCTGTACGCCAGAGGTGCTGGACGACCTCGGCGACAAGATCCGCCGCGCCAAGGCCATGGCCCCCACCCGGCCGCACCCCGCTGCGCCCAGCAGCCCCGCCGCCAGCAAGATCCTCGCCCCAGGCGTCGGCCTCGTCGACCGGGCCCGCGACTTCGTCACCGGCCGCGGCACGTCCTGACCTCGTACGTGCCCCGACGGCGCCGAGTCTGTCGGGACCGCGGGCGGTGCGCCCGGGCGGAACTCCCCGCCCGGGCGCAGCAACCGGCACACCGTCCGGACAGCGGGTGGAGCGTGACCTGCGCCATGCCGTTCTCCGCGGCGGGCTGCCTACACTGGCCAGCCACCACCGGGGCAGAGCCGCCCCGGGGCCGTCGCCGGCACGCCCCCGAGGATCACCGCATGCCCACCGACCTGACCCCCGTCATCGCCGCCTCCACCCGCTGGCTGCTCACCGCCTATCCCTCCCCGCCGAGCGCCTTGGCCCGCGCGACCGCCGAGGCCCAGGCGAGGCAGGCCACCACCATCGCCGCCGCCCTGTGCTACCCCACCGCTCTGGACGTCGAGCTCCTCCACCTCCTCGGTCCCGGCGGCAGCGACCACCTCGACCACCTCGCCGGCACCATCCCCGACGCCGCCGAGACCGAGCGGTCCGACTGGCGCACTTGGGTGGACGAGACCGTCGTCAGCTGGGCCGCGAGCCTCCTCGCCGACCCCACGCTCGGGGCCCGCGCACACCGGGCCCTCGCCGCCACCGACCACCCCGAGATCGCCGGTGACCCCCGACGCCTGACCCTGCCCACCCAACGCGACACCGACGCCGCCCCTCTGCTCCGCCACCCCGACCTCGTCGACCCGGTCGCGGCCCTCCACCGCGACCGTCTCCACGCCCTCCTCGGCCCCGCCGCCAGTCCCGCCCGCTGAAACCGGCCCCGGGCTACGAGGCGGTCAGGCCTCGACCCGGAGCCGGCGGATCAGCCGCCCGCGGTGGCCGTGTGTGTCGGACGGCACGGCCTGGTGGTGGGCGGGTGTCCTTGAGCAGCGCGAGGGCGTCCGTAGAGGTGTTCGGTCCTCGTTGCCGGTCCGGCGGCACCGTGCCCCGGCCGGAGCCACGGCGGTCCGCCGAGCGAGAGCCCTCGACGGTCAGCGGCGGCCCCGGTCAATGTCCTCGTCCTCGTCCTCAGGGGCGTCCTCGTCGTACTCCACATCGTCGTCCGCGTACTCAGGGGCGTCCTCGTCGTCTTCCTCGGGCTCCCCGTCCTCGTACTCGTCCTGCTCGTCGTACTTGTCCTCGTACTCGCCGTCTTCAGTGTCGTCGTACTCCTCGGCGTCCTTGTCCTCAGCGTCCTCGTCGTCGTATTCGTCCTCGGGGGCGTCCTCGTCGTATTCCTCCTCGTCGTCTCCGCCTTCGGTGTCCTCGTACTCCTCCCCCTGGCCCTCCTGGTCCTCCTGCTCGCGGGCTGCTGCTTCCTCCTCCATGGCCTCGTCGTGGGTCTTGACGACCTCGCCGTCGCGGATCTCGCCACGCCAGCCCTCGGCCTCGTCGTTGGTGAGGGAGACGTAGCGCTGGAAGTTCTTGAAGTCCAGCCGCAGCCGGCGGCCCTGGGCGCGCCAGATGTTGCCGGTCTTCTCGAAGAAGCCCGCGGGGTAGTACTCGACGACGAGGACGATGCGGGTCAGCGTCGGGGTGATCTCGTGGAAGCTCACCGCGCCACGGGTGCTTCCCTTGGCACCCTCCGAGGTCCACACGATGCGCTCGTCCGGGACCTGTTCCTGGACGGTGGCCTTGAAACTGCGCTTGGACGGCCCGACCTTGACCTTCCAGTCGGTGGTGACCTCGTCGCCCTGCGACACGCTCTGGACTCCCTTGGCGAAGCCGCTGAAGTCCTCGTACTTCGTCCAGTGGTCGTACGCGGTCCGCACAGGAACGCCGACGTCGAGGGTCTCGATGATGTTCATCGGCTTCTTGCCCGACTTCCGCCCGGGCTTGCCGCCCCCGCCGAACGC
>NZ_JBHWBW010000111.1:10643-19328 GCF_042735675.1 Kitasatospora sp. NPDC059571 | reverse complement strand
CGCGGGCGCGCCCCCCCCGCGCGCCCCTCCCGACCCGCCGCCCCCCCGGCGGCCCCGCCCCCCCCCGCGCCCGCCCCCCCCCCGGTCCGCTCTCGTGCGCATCTCAGGCCGACGCCGGGTCGCAGGAGGCTCCGTGCACCGTTCCCGCTCCATCCCGTCCCTGCTCGCCGTCGGCGCCGCCGCGGCCCTGCTCGCGGGCGCGGTTACCGCGCCCGCCCAGGCCGCCCCGGCCGGCCGGGTGAGCACCGACGACCCCGCCCAGTACGTGAACGCGTACGTCGGCACTGCGCAGGGCCAGCCCGACTTCGGCAACGGCGGCGGCGCGGGCAACACCTTCCCCGGCGCCACCGCCCCGTTCGGCATGGTGCAGTGGAGCCCCGACACCGCCACCTACCAGCACGGCGGCTACAGCTACGGGGACCACCGGATCGGCGGCTTCAGCCTCACCCACATCTCCGGCGCGGGCTGCGGCGACTACGGCACCACCCCGTTCATGCCCGTGCTCGACGGCACCCCGGTCGACCACAGCGACTTCTCGCACACCGCCGAGGCCGTCGCCCCCGGCTCGTACGCCGTCACCTTCGACAACGGGCTGCGCGCCGAGCTCGCCGCCACCCGGCGCACCGGCATCGCCCGCTTCACCTACCCGCAGGGCCACACGGCCTCGCTCACCGTGGACGCCGGAAAGGCCTTCAACGACGCCTCCGGCTCGGTCACTGTCGGCACCGACACCATCGACGGCTGGACGGAGAGCGGCGGCTTCTGCGGCACCGGCAACCGCTACCGGATCTACTTCCACGCCGTCTTCGACCGGCCGTTCGCCAGCGCCGGCATCGTCCGCTCAGGCGAGGGCGGGCAGCGGGGCGTCGACACCGGGCGCCGCACCGCCACCGGCAGCAGCCGGGGCATCGCCCCGCAGCCGGCCCGCACCGAGCAGGCCCGCGAGCGCCGTGCCGCGGCACAGCCCCCGCACCCCGACCGGGCCCGGCCCTCCTCCGGGGCCGAGGCCCTGGTCTCCTTCGACCCCGGCCCCGACCGCACGGTGACCGCCCGGGTCGGGATCTCCTTCGTCAGCGCCGCCGGCGCCCGCGCCAACCTGGACGCCGAACAGGGCGGCGGCGCGGACTACGACCGGATCAGGGCGGCCGCCCGCGCCGAGTGGAACGGCCTGCTCGGCCGGATCGCCGTGGACGGCGGCACCACCGCCCAGCGCCGGATCCTCTACACCGCGCTCTACCACGCGCTGCTGCACCCCAGCGTGCTCAGCGACGCCGACGGCCGGTACCCCGGGTTCGACGGGGCGATCCGCACCGCCCGCCCCGGGCACGACCAGTACGCCGACTTCTCCGGCTGGGACGTCTACCGCTCCCAGGTGCAGCTGCTCGCCCTGCTCGACCCGGCACGGGCGGCCGACATCGCCCAGTCCGTGGTCGACCAGGGCGCCACGGCCGGCTACTTCGACCGGTGGACGCTCGCCAACGGCGGCACCGGCGTCATGGTGGGCGACCCGCTGCCGATCATCGCGGCGAGCATCCACGCCTTCGGCGGGACCGACTTCGACGCGGCCGGGCTGCTCCGGCTGGCCCTCGCCGGCAGCCGCGACGACCGGCAGCGCCCCGGCCACGACCTCTACGACGCGATCGGCTACGTCCCGGCCGACGACGGCGGGGTCTGGGGTTCCGCCGCCACCACCCTGGAGTACACCGGCGCGGACTTCGCCCTCGCCCAGCTGGCCGGCCGGATCGGCGACCGGGACGCCCACGACACCCTGATGCACCGCTCGGCGAACTGGCGCAACCTGGTGCACGCCGGCGACGGCTACCTGCGGCCGCGCGACACCGACCACTCCTGGCCGTCGTTCCGCCCCGAGCAGCAGGACCAGTTCGTCGAGGGCAGCGCCGCCCAGTACAACTGGATGGTCCCGTACAACCACCGCGGGCTGTTCGACGCGATGGGCGGCGACGGCGCGGCGGCCGCCCGGCTCGACGACTTCTTCGCCCAGCTCAACGCCGGGCCCGACGCCGCCCACGCCTACCTCGGCAACGAGCCCTCGCTGGGCACCCCGTGGGCGTACGCCTACGCCGGCCGGCCGTACCGCACCCAGGACGTGGTGCGGCGCGCGCTGACCACGCTGTTCGCCGACGCCCCGGACGGCGAGCCCGGAAACGACGACCTCGGGGAGCTGTCCTCCTGGGTGGTGTGGGCCTCGCTCGGGATGTATCCGCAGGCGCCCGGACGGGCCGAACTCGTCCTCGCCAGCCCGCTGTTCCCGGCCGTCACGATCCGGCGCGGCAACGGCGCGGTGATCGACGTCAGCGCTCCGGAGGCCTCCGCGTCCGCCCGCTACGTGCACGCCCTCGCGGTCGACGGCGCCGCCACCGGACGGCCGTGGCTCGGCGAGGACGTCGTGGCCCGCGGCGGGACGCTGGTGTTCACCCTCGGTACCGATCCCGACCCCGGCTGGGGCAGTGCCCCGGCCGACGCCCCGCCGTCCTTCGACGTCGGCCCGGCCGGCCCGGCCACCGGCCCGGTCACCGGCCTCGCCGCGAAGTGCCTCGACGTCGACGGGAGTTCGACCGACGACGGCACCCGGGTCCAGCTGTTCGGCTGCAACGGGACGGGCGCCCAGCAGTGGACGACGGCGACCGACGGCAGCCTTCGGGCGCTCGGCAAGTGCTTGGACGTGGCCGGGAGTTCGGCCGACAGCGGGACGCCCGTCCAGCTCTGGCAGTGCAACGGCACCGGCGCCCAGCAGTGGTGGCCGCGGTCCGACGGCTCGCTGCTCAACCCGCCGTCCGGCCGCTGCCTGGACGTCCCCGGCAGCCGGACCGACGACGGCACCCCGCTGCGGATCTGGGACTGCAACGGCACCGCCGCCCAGCGCTGGACCGTCCCCGTCCGGCCCGCCCCGTGAACCGGCCGGCCTGACCCGGCCCGCCCCCTCCGTGCAAAGGACCGACCGATGACCGACCGCACCACCGGCGAGCTGCCCCGCGAGCGCGCCGACCTGCTGGAGACCCTGGCGAAGCACCGGGGCTTCCTCCGCTTCACCTGCCGCGACCTCACCGACGAGCAGGCCGCGCGGCGCACCACGGCGAGCGCGCTCTGCCTGGGCGGGCTGATCAAGCACGTGACCGGCGTCGAGGAGCGCTGGTACCGCTTCGCGACCGGCGGGGCTGACGCCATGCGGAGCGAACCCATCGACTGGGAGGGCCAGTTCACCATGGCCGAGGGCGAGACCCTGGCCGGCCTGCTGGCCGCCTACGAGGAGGTCGCCGCACGGACCGACGAGCTGGTGGCCACCGCTCCCGACCTGGACGCCGAGCATGCGCTGCCCGAGGCCCCCTGGTTCGAGCCGGGCGCCGCCTGGTCGGTGCGCCGGGTGCTGCTGCACATCGTCGCCGAGACCGCGCAGCACGCCGGCCACGCCGACATCATCCGCGAGTCCCTGGACGGCGCCAAGACCATGGGCTGACCGCCCGCGACCGTCCACCGCACCGACCCCCGAGCGAGAGGAAGCAGGACCATGGCCGTACGACCCGAGGGCACCCCGTGCTGGGCCGATGCGATGTTCACCGACCTGGAGGGCGCCAAGACCTTCTACGGAGCCGTCCTCGGCTGGACGTTCGGCGAGGCGTCCTCCGAGTTCGGCAACTACACGCAGGCCTTCAAGGACGGCAAGGCGGTCGCCGCCGTGGTGCCGCCGATGCCGGGCGAGGACAGCCCCTCGGCCTGGTGCCTCTACCTCGCCTCCCCGGACGCGGCCGCCACCGTGGAGCGGATCCGGGCGGCCGGCGGCGAGGTCCTCATGGAGGCCATGCAGGTCGGCGACTTCGGGACGATGGCGCTGGCGAAGGAACCCACCGGCGCGGTCTTCGGCGTCTGGCAGGCCGACAAGCACGAGGGCTTCGAGAAGATCGGCGAGCCCGGCGCCTACGCCTGGGCCGAGCTCTGCACCCGGGACACCGCGCGCACCGATGCCTTCTTGTCCCAGGTGTTCCCGTACCGCGCCCAGCAGATGGCCGAGGAGGGCGTGGACTACCGGGTCTACAACCTCGGAGAGAACCCGGTGCTCGGCCGGATGGAGATGGGCAGCGAGTTCCCGGCCGGGCTGCCGCCGTTCGTCTGCGTCTACTTCGCGGTCGACGACTGCGACGCGGCGGTCGCCAAGGCCACCGAGCTCGGCGGCAGCCTCCAGTTCGGCCCGATGGACAGCCCGTTCGGGCGGTTCGCCGCCGTCACCGACCCGCAGGGCGCGGCGTTCGCCGTCATCGACCCCGGCCGCACCGAGGGCGCGATGCCGGCCCTGACCGACGTCGCCTGACCCCGGGGGCGGCCGACCCCGCGGCCCCCCCCGCTCCGCCCCCCCCCGGGGGCGGCGGCGGCGGTCGCGCGCGCGGCCGCGGGCGGGCCCCCCCCCGCGGGGGGCCCGCCCCCGCGGCCGGCGTCGACGGCGAGCGCCTGGAGGTCCTCGTAGTGGAGGTAGAAGGTGGCCCGGCCGAGGCCGGCCCGGCGCACCACCGCCGAGACGCTCACCTCGGCGAGCGGCCGCTCCCGGCACTCGGCGACCAGCGCCGCGCGCAGCCGGGTCCGGGTGCGCTCGGCGCGCGGATCGCTCATCCGGCGGCCAGCACGGCGGCGAGGGCGACCGCGCCGGGCAGCGCCTGGGCGAACAGGATCCGCCGGTTGGCGGTGGCCGCACCATATATGCCGGCCACCACCACGCAGCTCAGGAAGAACACCTGGGCGTCGTGGCCGACCGGGTCGGAGGCGACCAGGCCCCAGACCAGGCCCGCCGCCAGGAACCCGTTGTAGAGCCCCTGGTTGGCGGCGAGCGGCGCGGTGGCGCGGGCCGTCGCGGCGTCGAAGCCGGACAGCGACCGTCCGGGGGAGCGCTCCCAGAGGAACATCTCCAGAACCAGGATGTACGCGTGGAGCGCGGCCACCAGGCCGACCAGGACGTTCGCCACCGCTTGCATGATCACTCCAATGTCATGGACAACTGTCCAGCAATCATAGACGAGTGTCCAGGAACTCGACCCACACGGCGGTGTCCGCCGGCAGGCCGCCCTCGGCCAGCGGCCCGCTGGCCAGCACCGGCTCCGCCCCCTCGGGCAGCGGCACCGGGTCGGCACCGAGGTTCACCAGGCAGCCGAAGCCGTCCGCCCGCCGGAAGGCGAGCACCTCGGGCCCGGAGGGCAACCAGGCGAACTCCCCCGCGATCCGCTCCCGGCGGATCCGCAGCGCCGCGCGGTAGAGCTCCAGCATCGAGGCCGCGTCGCCGGTCTGGGCCGCCACCGTGAGCGCCGCCCAGTCGGCGGGCTGCGGCAGCCACGGCGCCACACCGTCCGGTGCGAAGCCGTACGGGGCCCGGTCGCCGGACCAGGGCAGCGGGACCCGGCAGCCGTCCCGGCCCGGGTCGGTCCCGCCCGAGCGGAAGTGCATCGGGTCCTGGAGCGCGTCCAGCGGCAGGTCCTCCACCTCCGGCAGGCCGAGCTCCTCGCCCTGGTAGAGGTAGAGCGAGCCGGGCAGCGCCATCGAGAGCAGCGCCGCGGCCCGGGCCCGGCGCAGGCCGAGGGCGGTGTCGGTGGCGCGGCCGAACGCCTTGGTGGCGAACTGGAACCGGCTGTCCGCGCGACCGTAGCGGGTGACCGTCCGGGTGACGTCGTGGTTGCACAGCACCCAGGTGGCGGGCGCGCCGACCGGCGCGTGCGCGGCCAGCGTGGCGTCGATCGAGGCCCGCAGTTCGGCCGCCTCCCACGGGCGGGCCAGGAAGTCGAAGTTGAAGGCGGTGTGCAGTTCGTCCGGGCGCAGGTAGCGGGCGAACCGCTCGGTGTCCGGCACCCAGATCTCGCCGATCAGGACGCGCGGCTGCTCGTACGAGTCGGCGATCGCCCGCCAGGAGCGGTAGATCTCGTGCAGGTCGTCGCGGTCCACGTACGGGTGGGTGTCGGTGCCGAGGACGAAGTCGGGCAGGCCCGGCTCCTTGGTCAGCAGGCCGGCCGAGTCGATCCGGACGCCGGCGGCGCCGAGGTCGAACCAGAACCGCAGGATCGACTCGTGCTCCTGCCGCACCCGCGGGTGCGCCCAGTTCAGGTCGGGCTGCTCGGTGGCGAACAGGTGCAGGTACCACTGGCCGTCGGCGATCCGCGTCCAGGGGCAGCCGCCGAACTCCGACTTCCAGTCGTTGGGCGGGAGTTCGCCGTTCTCACCGCGCCCCTCGGCGAAGTGGAACAGGTCGCGCTCCGGGCTGCCGATCCCCGCCGCCAGCGCGGCGCGGAACCACGGGTGCTCGCTCGACACGTGGTTGGGCACGATGTCGACGATGGTGCGGATGCCGAGGTCGAGTGCCTCGGCGATCAGCTTCTCGGCCTCCTCCAGCGTGCCGAAGGCGGGGTCGATCGACCGGTAGTCGGCGACGTCGTAGCCGCCGTCCTTCATCGGCGAGGGGTACCACGGGTTGAACCAGACGGCTTCCACGCCGAGTTCGGCGAGGTACGGGAGACGGGAGCGGATGCCTGCCAGGTCGCCGGTGCCGTCGCCGTTGCCGTCGGCGAAGCTGCGCGGGTAGATCTGGTAGATCGCCGCGTCTCGCCACCAGTCCGAGCGGTCGGGCTGCTGTGCCACGGTACGGGGTCCTTTCGAGAAATGACTGGGCGTCAGCCCTTGAGCCCGCCCGAGGTCAGGCCGGCCATGATGTTGCGCTGGAAGATCAGGAAGAACGCGATGGTCGGCAGCGAGGCGATCGCCAGGGCCGCGATGACCACGTTCTGCGGGACCCCGATCGAGAGCGAGTTGATGCCGATGTTGAGCGGCTGGTTCCGCGGGTCCGGCTGGACCAGCAGCGGCCACAGGAAGTCCTTCCAGACGTTCACCACCGCGAAGATGGAGACCACGCCGATGATCGGCCGGGACATCGGGAGGATGATCGACCAGAGCGTGCGCATCGGCGACGCCCCGTCGATGGCGGCCGCCGCCATCAGCTCGTCGGGCACCGAGTCGAAGAAGCGCTTCAGCAGGAAGATGTTGAAGGCGTTCGCCACGGTGGGCAGCCAGATCGCCCACGGGGTGTTGACCAGGTTGAGGTGCAGCAGGGGAAGGTCCAGCACGGTCAGGTACTGCGGCACGATCAGCACCGCGGACGGGATCATGAGCGTCGCCAGCATCATGCCGAGGATCAGGTTGCCCAGCACCGGCCGCAGCTTCGACAGCGCGTAGGCCGCCGCGACGTCGAAGACCAGCTGGAAGGCCAGCGCGCCGAACGCGTAGTACAGCGTGTTGAACAGCAGCCGGCCCATGTTGAGCTTGGACCACGCCTCACTGTACGTGTCGGTGTGGATCCGGTGCGGGAAGAAGGTCGGCGGGTTCTGGATGACCTCCTGGGTGGACTTCAGGCCACCGGTCACCAGCCAGTACAGCGGGCCGAGGAAGACCAGGGTGAAGCCGGCCACCACCAGGGTGAGCACGGTCCAGTACACGGCCTTGCCGACCGGCCGGTTGAGCTGGGTCTGGGAGATCAGCGTCCGGGTCGAGGTGTCTGCCATGGCGGGTCTCCGTCCTAGTCGGTGGTGCGGCTCAGGCGCACGTAGAGCGCGGAGAAGCCGGCGAGTACGAGCAGCATGACCAGGCCGAGCGCGGAGGCACTGCCGTAGTTGTTGAAGCTGAAGGCGTACTGGTAGATGAGGTACACGACGGTCATCGTCGAGTTCTGCGGGCCGTTGCCGCCGGTCAGCAGGTACGGCTCGACGAAGACCTGCATGGTCGCCACGATCTGCAGCAGCAGGAGCAGCGACAGGATCAGGCGGGTCTGCGGGATGGTGACGTGCCAGATCCGGCGGAGCAGGCCCGCGCCGTCGAGCTCGGCGGCCTCGTACAGCTCACCGGGGATGCCCTGGAGGGCGGCCAGGTAGATCAGGGTGGCACCGCCCATGTTCATCCAGGTCGCCGCGATGACGACGGAGAGCATCGAGGTGGCGGGCGAGTTGAGCCAGGCCGAGGTCGGCAGGTGCAGGGTGCGCAGGATGTCGTTGAACAGGCCGTAGCCGGGGTTGTAGAAGTACTTGAAGAGCAGCACCGAGGCGACCGGCGGCAGCATCACCGGCAGGTAGACCAGCACCCGCAGGTAGGCCTTGGCGTGCCGGAGCTCGTTCAGCAGGACGGCGACGACGAACGGGACGGCGAAGCCGAGCACCAGGGCGAGCACGGTGAACAGCAGGGTGTTGCGCCAGGCGTGCCAGAAGTCCGGGTCGTGGAAGATCCGGTCCAGGTTCTCCGTGCCGACCCACGTGGTCCTGCCGCGCTTGGTCTTCTGGAAGCTCATGATGACCTCGCGGACCATGGGGTACCACGAGAAGTAGGCGAAGCAGAGCAGGGCACCGAGCAGGAAGCCATGGCCGGTGAGGTGCCTGCGGATGCGCTGACGGAGGGCGGCACGGTTCTGGGAGGGGGATTCCTGCGCCGGTGGCTCGGTCTTCCGCCGGGCGGAGACGCTGATCGCTGCCATGGGGAGTACTCCTGGTCGGTCGGACGGTGTGGCTCGGGCGTGCGCGGGGGCCGGCCCGGCGGCCCGCCCCCCCCGCCAGCCCCCCCCCCCGCTCGCCCCCCCCCCCCCCCCACCGCGGCGTCCCCCCGCGCAAACACGTTACCCCCCACCACCCCCCACGCCCGCCCCCACACAAAACCGCC
>NZ_JBHWBW010000111.1:0-10633 GCF_042735675.1 Kitasatospora sp. NPDC059571 | reverse complement strand
AGGGGGGGGGGGGGGGGGGGGGGGGGGGGGGGGGGGGGGGGGCGCGCCCGGCGCCCCCCCCCCCCCGGGCCGCTACTGGAGGTTCGCCAGCACCTGGTTGACCTGGCTCTCGGCGTCCGAGAGCAGCTTGTCGACGTTGGCGTTCTTGTCGGTCAGGACGGCCGACACGGCGTTGTCCAGGACCTTGTAGATCTGCTGGGCGTTGGCCGGCTCGGTCTTGCCGGGCACCTGGACGGCCAGGTACGGGGCGTAGTTGGCGACCGGGACGGTGGCGCTCGCGGCCTTCAGCTTGTTGTCGGCGTCCAGGGTGGCGCCGGTGAAGAAGAACGGCTCCGGCAGGCCCACGGGCAGGCCGTCGGCCTTGGTGCGGGCGTAGTCGAACTGGCCCTTGCCCATGGTGAGGTACTTGAAGTTCAGCCAGGCGATGCCGGCCTTGATCTGGTCCGGGGTCGAGCCCTTCTTGAAGTAGAAGCCGTCGCCGCCGAGCAGCGCCGCCTTCTCACCCGGCATCGGGCCCATGCCGTAGTCGTCGTAATTGCCCTTGAGGGTCTGGACCATGTAGGTGATGTCGTCCGGGGCGCCGACGTACATGCCGAGCTTGTCGGTCGACATCTGGGTCATCAGGTCGGGCCACTTGAGGCTCTGGGTGGCGCCCATGGAGTTGTCGGTCCAGCGCATGTCGTACAGGTTCTGCAGGACCTGCTTGCCCTCGGGCGTGTTGAAGGCGGCCTTCTTGCCGTCCTCGGTGGTCATCGAGCCGCCCAGGCCGTACAGCTCGGCGGTGTAGTGCCAGCCGCCCTGGTTGGTGGCGCTGTAGTCGCCGTAGCCGTTGACGCCGTTGCCGAGCGCGGCGATCTTCTTGGCGTCCTCGCGGATCTCGGCCCAGGTCGTCGGCGGCTTGTCGGGGTCGAGGCCCGCCTGCTTGAAGAGCTTGCGGTTGTACAGCAGGCCCATCTTGTAGTTGCTGCGGGGCAGGCCGTACAGCTTGCCGTCCGCCTTCATGGTGTTGAGCACGGACGGGTCGATGTCCTTGAGCGCGGGCACCGACTGGTCGTTGACGTACGGGGTGATGTCCTCGGCCGCGTCCGCGTCCAGCACCTGGTTCAGGTCGGTGAAGTACGAGTAGAAGACGTCGGTCTGGGTCTTGCCCTTGAGCTGGGCGGTGTACGCGGCGGGGTCCTCGCAGGGCGAGGCGTCCTTCGCGTTGATCGTGACGTTCGGGTACTTCTGGTTGAACTCCGCGATGTCCGCGGCCCACTCCTTGCGCTCGGCCGGCTTGGTGGTCGGCGGCTCGCAGTCGATGCTGATGGTGACCTTGGTGCTGGGGTCGAGGGCGGCGCCGGCCGACGACTTGCCGGAGTCCCCGGAGGTGCCCGAGCTGCCGCCGGAGGACGAGCAGGCGGCTGCGGTGAGCGCGAGGCCCGCGGCGGCGGCCAGGGCGACGGTTCTGCGGAGGAGCCGGTCTCTGTTCATGCGGATGGACCCTTTCAAGCACGGTTGGGCTGCGCCGGGGCGCGGGAGAGCCCGTGGGAATTCCGGTGGGGGCCGTTCCCGGGAGACGCCCGGGAACGGGGAAACGTGCGAGGCCGAGCCACGGACACTGCGTCTGGCAGCAGGGCCGGCTGGTGTCGACTACTTAACCAGCCTCGACAGATGTCCACAAGATGTCGACGGTATTTCGCAAAAACTTGACTCCTCTTTGCGGTGTCCACGTCCGCCGCACGGCCGGACCGACGGCCGCCCTGGCCTGCGGCAGCGCCCCACGAGGCCCTGGAGGGCCTCCGGGGGCATCGCCCGGGGGCCTTCGGGCGGCCCGTCGCCTGCAACCGGTTCTCCGGCCCCTGCAGGGCCGTTGGCCCTCCGCGCAGGCCGCCGGCCGTGTCCCGCCCGTGTCCGTTCCGACTCCCGGCCGTGTCCCCTGCGCGGCGCCCCCTCGGGCCGGCGAAGCACCGCAAACGGCTGCGGACACGCCGAAGCAGGACGGGCCGTGGAGCGCCCGCCCTGCTTCGTTTGCGCAATCGTTACGGGTTGACCGTGATGTGGAACGTGGACGTGGTGTTCTGGATGTCCTTGTCGTTGTTGCTCAGGGTGAGGTGGTTGAAGGTGACCGAGCCGACCGCCGGGCCCTGGCCCGCCTCGGGCATCTCGTTGGCCCAGATGCCGTAGCCGGACTTGGCGTCGAAGGCGTCACCGCTCTTCTGCGCCCCGGTGATGGAGATGTTGGTGAAGACGGTGTCCGTGACCGGGTTCTGCGGCTGGCCGCCGGAGTAGTTGGTCTGGAACATGATGCCGCTGTACGTCGGGTCGGTGATGTCGACGTCGCTCACCCGGATGCCCTGGAACACCTTGGAGGCCGAGAAGACCCAGATCGCCGGGAAGACCTGCTGGCCCCAGAAGTGGCCGCCGCCGCGGACGATGGAGATGTTCTGCAGGTCGGTGGTGGGCGAGGCGCCGAAGCCGTTCATCGCGTAGCCGAAGTCCAGCGACGAGATGGTGATGCCCGAGTAGCAGAGGGTGTCCGCGATGTAGATGTTGCGGAAGGTGTTGGCGTAGCCGCCGTACACCGCGATGCCCGCCGCGCGCCAGGTCAGCAGCGAGGTGAGGTTCTGGAAGACGTTGTTCTTCTCGTCGGCGCCGCCGGCGTCGATCGCGGAGAACAGTGCGAACGAGTCGTCGCCGGTGGCCCGCGCCTCGTTGTTGGAGACCAGGTTGTCCGTGGAGCCGTTGGTCATGTTGATGCCGTCGGCGAAGGTGTCGCGGATCCGGGAGTTGGTGATCGTCATGCTGTCGGTGTTGGCACCCCAGTACATGCAGACCATGTGCTCGACCCAGATGTTGTCGATGGTGTCGTTCGCGACGTTCGCGAAGTCGAACACCTTGCCCGGGCCGTCGATCCGCGAGGTGTAGTTGCCGAAGTAGGCGAACCCGGAGAAGGTCGAGCCGTTGGCGGTCGAGTCCGCCCGGAAGCCGACGTCGGTGTTGCTCTGGTCGGTCGGGGCGTAGAACCGGGTGAACCACGGGCCGGCGCCGACGATCTTGATCGCCTTGCCGTAGACCTGGAACTTGTTGGCGGTCTGGTAGTCGCCGGGCGGCAGGTAGACGCCGACCAGCGTGCCGGTGGCGTCCATCCGGACCTTGTCCAGGGCCGCCTGCACGTCGCCCTGCGCGAAGCCGGTCGGCACGACGTACTTGGCCGGGTCCGGGTTGGCGATCTGGGTGGCCTGCTCCAGGCTCACGAAGTCGATCGCGTACTGGCTGGTGTTGGAGGAGTCCTTCTGCAGCCGGATCTTGTGGCCGGCCGGCACGTTGGTGCCGAGCAGCAGGTTGGCCTCGTCGTAGATGTGCCGCTGGCCGCCCGAGCTCGGCGAGTTGCCGGGCGCGGTCTCGCTGCCGTACAGCCAGGCGTACTTGGAGGTCAGGTTGATGGCCTTGAGGAAGGTGCCGTCGACGTAGACGTCCAGCGTGGCGTTCTGGCCGTCACCCGCGGCCGAGTCCGGGATGGAGAACCGGGTGACCAGCGAGTTGGTCGGCGCCTTGGTGGTGAACTCCACCGACGAGCCGGTGCTGTTGAGCGTCACCGCCTTGCGGCCGGAGGCCTCGCCGGCCAGGTCGCCGATGGTCCGGTTCGGGCCGACCACGGCGGCGCCGCCGGCCAGCACGCCGTCCTCGGCCTCGTAGGTGTCGTACGGCATGTTGGCGCCGCGGCCGATGTACAGCGACTGGTTGGTCGTGTTGTTGGCCTGCTTGACCGGCAGCTCGTTGGCGTCGGTCGCGATGACCGTCCGCACCGTGTACTTGCCGTTGACCGCCGTCCAACTGCCCAGCGAGACCGGGGAGGTGGTGGCGCCGGGCGCGATCGCGCCGCTGTAGGAGCCGGTCAGCGTCTTGACCGCGGTGCCGTTGGCGTCGAGCACGGTCAGGGTGACGCCGTGGCTGCCGGAGGCGGCCGCCGAGGTGCCCTGGTTCTTGATCGCCACCGAGAAGTTGACGGTGTTGCCGGCCGCCGGATTGGACGGCGACCAGGAGACCGGGGAGGCGACCAGGTCGGAGCTGGCCACCTGGTTGACCACCAGGTTGGACGGCGCCGTCCAGGTGTTGTTGGTCTCGTCCTGCTCGATGACCGCGTTGCTCTCGTCGACCTTCGCGGAGAGCTGGTAGCTGCCCGCGTTCTGCGCCGGGACGCTGACGTTCACGGTGCTGGAGGCGCCGGCCGCGAGTGCGCCGACCTGCGCGGTGCCGACCTTGGTGGCGCCCAGGTAGAGGTTGACCGAGGTGGCGGCGGAGGCCGCGGTGCCCTGGTTCTTCACCGTGGTGGCCAGGGTCAGCGCGTCGGTCTCGACCGGGGCGGCGGGCGAGACGGTGGTGCCGGTGACGGTCAGGTCCGGGTTGGGCGCCGGAGTACCGATCACCTGGAACTCGGCCACCTGACCGGCGGCGGAGCCGGTGTTGCTGGTGATCTTCAGCTGGACGTCCGCGACCCGGGCGGAGACCGGGATGCTCACCGTGTTCCCGGAGGCCGGGTCGAAGGTGTACTGCTTGGCCGCCACCAGGCTGGTGAAGGTGGAGCTGCTCTGCTCGCGGCCCAGCACCTCGATGGTCTGGGTGCGGGCGCCCCAGGCGGACGCCGGGTTGAGCTTCAGCACCACCGAGCCGGTGTCGGCGTTGGAGCCGAGCGCCACCGTCAGGGTGTTCGGGTAGCTGCCGCCCGCGCCCTCCCAGTAGGTGGTCACGTCGTTGTCGTTGGCGTTGGTGGCCACGAACGTGTAGACGGAGGAGTTGGCGGTGATCGCCTTGCCCGCGGCCAGGTTGGTGCCGGTGCCGCCGCCCGTGCCGGTCCGGATCACCGTGTTGCTGCTGTCCGACTGGTTGCCGGCCGCGTCCTTGGCCTTCACGTAGTACGAGACGGTCGCCGAGTCCGGCTGGCTGTCGGTGTACGTCAGCACGCCCGCGCCGACACTGGCCTTCAGCGAGCCGTTGGCGTACACGTCGTAGCCGGTGACGCCGACGTTGTCGCTGGAGGCCGTCCAGGTGAGCTTGATCTGGCCGGAGCCGGGCTGGGTGTACGCCAGGCCCCCCGGGGCGCTCGGCGCCTGGGTGTCACCGGTGGCCCCGGTGCGGGTGACCGTGTTGCCGGCGGCGGACTGGTTGCCGGCCGCGTCCTTGGCCTTCACGTAGTACGAGACGGTCGCCGAGTCGGGCCGGCTGTCGGTGTACGTCAGCACGTTGCCCGCCACGCTGGTGAGCAGCGTGCCGTTGGCGTAGACGTCGTAGCCGGTGACGCCGACGTTGTCGGTGGCCGCGTTCCAGGTGAGCCTGACCTGGCCGGAGGCGGGCTGGGTGTACGCCAGGCCGGTCGGGGCGCTCGGCGCCTGGGTGTCGCCGGTGGCCGGGCCGTAGACCTCGAACTCGGAGAGCTGGGCCGCCGGCCACACGCTGTTGGCGGTGAAGTTCAGCCGCACGTAGCGGGCGGTCGCGGTGCTCACGTTGACGGTGACCGCGTTCCCGGAGGCCGGGTCGAAGGTGTAGGCGGTGGAGGCGACCAGGTCGGTGAAGTTGGTGCCGTCGGTGGAGCCCTGGACCTTCAGGGTCTCGCTGCGCGTCCCCCAGCCGGCGGGCAGCTTCAGGACCAGCTTGTTCACCTGGACGGCCGAGCCGAGGTCGGCCTGGAGCCACTGCGGGAAGGCGTTGTTGGCGCTCTCCCAGTAGCTGCTGCTGTCGCCGTCGGCCGCGTTGGCCGCGGTGTAGGGCGCGTTGGTGCTGCTGGAGGTGAGAGAGCGGACCAGGTTCGACGAGGCGCTGGTGGAGCCGTAGACCTCCAGCTCGGAGACCTGGGCGGCCGGCCAGCCGGTGTTGGCGGTGACACTGACCCGGACGTAACGGGTCGTGGTGGAGGCGAAGTTGAGCTTCACCGTGTTGCCGGAGCCCGGGTCGAACGTGTAGGCGGTGGAGCCCAGCAGGGTGGAGAAGTTCGAGCCGTCGGTGGAGCCGAGCAGGCTGAGCGTCTCGTTGCGGGAGCCCCAGCCGGCGGGGAGCTTCAGCACGACCTGGTCGATCGCGGTGGCGGTGCCCAGGTCCACCTGGACCCACTGCGGCAGCGCGTTGTTGGTCGACTCCCAGTAGGTGTCCTGGCTGCCGTCGTTGACCAGGGCGACGGCCTGGCCGCCGGTGGAGCTGCTGGCCGTGACGGGCTTGCCGGCCGCGAGGTTGGGGCCGCCCGCGGCGTGGGCCGGTACGACCGGCCCGATCACCATCAGGAGCAGCCCGCTCGCGACCGCTGCGGCGCTCAGCCGCGGCAGTGTGCGCTTGGTTCTCATTACGTCCCTTTTTGTCTCATCGGGTCATGGCGGTGCGCGGCGAGGCGGCCCCGGCTCCGCCGCGCGGCACCCCGGGCGGGGTGGGCCGGGGCGCGGCAGGCCCCGGCTCGGACCGCCGGAGTGGAGGCGGTCCGAATCCTTCGGCGGTACGGGCCGGCTAGCCGGTGCAGCGGCCGGGCACGGTGGTGGCGTACGACCGGGCCCGTCGGGCCGAGTGGGTGACGGTCTGTCGGTGCAGCGGTCGGTCGGGCGTGGAGGAGCGCGTCGCGGTTGCCGGGTGGGCGGTGGGGCGGAGCGGGCGGCGCGGGAGTCCCATCCCTTGTCCTGCCTCTGTGGGGGTAGTTGCAGCGGGATTTGAGGCCTGTCCATCGCAAAAATGACGTTGATATGTCGAGCATTTGCGCGATGGCAGCCAAGAGTTACAGAGGTGCTTCAGGCATGTCAACGGATTGCGCCGACCCCGGGCACACGAAAGAGGGCGGGCACCGAAGTGCCCGCCCTCAGCAGAAGGGTCGTCAGAAGGCTGCGGTCAGCCCCGTACGCGCGGCGGCGCGGTCGATCCGCGCACCACCAGCTCCGGCTCGAAGAGCAGCTCGTCGTGGGTCACCTTGACCCCGGCGATCTCGCCCACCAGCAGCTCCACGGCGGCCCGGCCCATCGCCTCGATGGGCTGGCGCACCGTGGTCAGCGGCGGGTCGGTGCACATCATGAACGAGGAGTCGTCGTAGCCGATCACCGAGACGTCGTCCGGCACCGACAGGCCGGCCCGCCGCACCGCGCGCACCGCGCCGAGCGCCAGCGGGTCGCTCGCGCAGACCACGCCGGTGACTCCCTGGCGCAGCAGCCGGGTGGTGGCCGCCTGGCCGCCCTCCAGGCTGAACAGCGCCCGCTCGACGTGGGCGTCGGGCAGTTCCAGGCCGACCCGCTCCAGGGCCGCGCGGGCCGCCCCGAGCTTGCGCTGCGAGGGCACGTGGTCGTTCGGGCCGAGCACCAGGCCGATCCGGCTGTGCCCGAGCTGGCGCAGGTGGGAGACGGCCTGCTCGACGGCGACCGCGTCGTCGCAGGAGACCCGGGGGAAGTCCAGGTCCTCGATCGCGCCGTTGAGCAGGACCGTCGGCAGGCTGCGCTCGGCGAGCCGGTCGTAGTGCTCGTGCGGTGCGTCGCCCTGGGCGTAGAGGCCGCCGAAGAACACCACGCCGGAGACGTGCTGCTCCAGCAGCAGGTCGACGTAGTCGGCCTCGGAGACGCCGCCGGCGGTCTGGGTGCAGAGCACCGGGGTGAAGCCCTGGCCGGCCAGGGCGCCGCTGACGACCTCGGCGAAGGCCGGGAAGATCGGGTTCTGCAGCTCGGGCAGGACCAGACCGACCAGCCGGGCCCGCTCGCCGCGCAGCTGGGTGGGCCGCTCGTACCCGAGCACGTCGAGGGCGGTGAGCACAGCCGCGCGGGTCGCCTCGGAGACGCCGGGCTTCTCGTTCAGCACCCGGCTGACGGTGGCCTCGCTCACCCCGACCTTCTTGGCCACCTCGGCAAGTCGTCGTGTCATGGGTGCGAGTGTACGGCAAAAAGCGCAAACGGCTTGCGTGAATTTGCAGCGCGCGATGATCTCTCATTCCGTGAGCGAACGGCTACGATGCGTGACGAACGTTCCGCGCGTCCCCGGAGAAGCCCGTGCGCCCCAAGCTGCTCGCCGTCCTGACCGCCGCCCCGCTGCTGCTCACCGCCGCACCGGCGCACGCCGCCGAACCCGCCCGGTACGCCGCGCTGGGCGACTCCTTCGCCGCCGGGACGGGCGCGGGGCAGTACGAGGCGGCGGGCGGCTCCTGCCACCGCTCCGCCCGCTCCTACCCGGAGCTGTGGCGCGCGGCGAACGGCCCGGCCGACTTCCTGTTCGCCGCGTGCAGCGGTGCACTGACCGCGGACGTCCAGCGCGACCAGGTGCCGCGGGTGCCCGCGGACGCCACCCTGGTCACCCTCACCGCCGGCGGCAACGACCTGGCGTTCACCGACGCGGCCGTGGCCTGCCTCCAGCCGCTCACCACCGACGCGCGCTGCGACAGTGCACTGGACGAGTCGGAGCGGCGGCTGCGCGAGGAGCTGCCCGGCCGGCTGGCCGCGCTGTACCGCGCCCTGGACGCGCAGGCCCCCGCCGCCCGGGTGGTGGTCACCGGCTACCCGCACCTGCTCGGCGACGACGCCTCCTGCCCGGTCGCCCCGGCCCACCGCCGGGCGCGCTTCAACGCGCTCACCGACGGCCTCGACGAACTGATCGGGACTCAGGCCGCCAAGCAGGGCTTCCGGTACGCCGAGGTGCGCGAGGCCTTCGCCGGCCACGGCGCGTGCCGCGGCGCCGCGAACGAGTGGATCCACCCGATCACGCTGCCGCTGTGGGAGTCGTACCACCCCACCGCCGACGGCCAGGCGCGCGGATACCTGCCGAGCGTGTCCGGGGCCGCGCTCGGATAGGCTTCGCACTCCGGCCTGGGCAGGTATCAAAGCCCGTAGGCTGGGCAGGTAGGGACCGTGGAACGGGGCGTTCCACGCGAGGTGCGACAGGCCGGCAGCCGGCCACCGGCCCCACGGGCCGGGAGGGGGGCGGCGACCGGCCGACGGAGGGAGACGCTGGGTGATCGAGCTGGAGGACGTCCCCGAGTTGATCGACCCGGTGATGATCTGCGCCTTCGAGGGCTGGAACGACGCCGGCGACGCCGCCTCGGCCGCCGTCGGCCACCTGGACGAGACCTGGGGCGGCAAGGTGTTCGCCGCGCTCGACGCCGAGGACTACTACGACTTCCAGGTCAACCGCCCCACCATCTGGCTGGACGGCGGCGTGCGCCGGATCACCTGGCCGACCACCCGCCTGTCGGTGGTCCGGGTGAACGAGCCGAAGACCCGGGACCTGGTGGTCGTCCGCGGCATCGAGCCGAGCATGCGGTGGCGCTCGTACTGCAACGAACTGCTCGGATTCGCGCACGAACTCGGCGTGGAGCTGGTGGTGATCCTCGGTGCGCTGCTCGGCGACACCCCGCACAGCCGGCCGGTGCCGGTCAGCGGGGTCACCTCCGACGCCGCGCTGGCCCGCACCCTCGACCTGGAGGAGAGCAAGTACGAGGGCCCGACCGGGATCGTCGGGGTGCTCCAGGAGGCGTGCGCGCACGCCGGGGTGCCGGCCGTGACACTCTGGGCCGCCGTGCCGCACTACGTGGCGCAGCCGCCCAACCCGAAGGCCACCCTGGCGCTGATCAACAAGCTGGAGGACCTGCTGGACCTCCGTATCCCGCCGGGCGAGCTGGCCGAGGACTCCCGGGCCTGGCAGCTCGGGGTGGACCAGCTGGCCGCCGAGGACAGCGAGGTCGCCGAGTACGTCCAGCAGCTGGAGGAGGCACAGGACACCGCGGAGCTGCCGGAGGCCTCCGGCGACGCGATCGCCCGCGAGTTCGAGCGCTATCTGCGGCGCCGGGAGAACCTCGGCCCGACCGGCGAGAAGCCGGTCTCCGGCCACGCCACCGAACGCCCGGAGCCGAAGGCCGACGACGCCGACGACGCCGACGACGACGAGGACGACGACGGCGACGCCGGCGGCAGGCCCGGGGACGCGGCGGACGACGACGGCGAGGACGGCGGCGGCAAGGAGTAGCCGGGCCCGGGAGGTTCAGGGGAGGGCTCGCGGGAGGGCGAGTTGACAGGCCGCCAGGCCTGTTACACCGCGGTGACGACGGCCCCACTGTTCGGGGACGTTCGACTGACAGAGTTCTCTCATCGCACGGACGAGGGCCGGCCGGGGGGATCCCGGCCACGCGCACCGCTCACGGCGTCCAGTCGTCACACCACACTCCCGGGGGAACTCCGCCATGTCCGCTCGTGCCCGCCGTCACGCCGCCGCCGCGCTCGTCTCCGCCCTCACCGTCGGCAGCACGCTGCTGCTGTCCGCCTGCGACCCGCAGGCCGCCACCGGGGCGGCCGCGGGCGGCGGCGCCCCGGTCGCCGCGACGCCGTCGGCCGCCGCCGCCTCGGCCGCCGGCGCGCCGTCCGGTACCACCGCGTCCGCCACGCCGTCCGCGCCGCCGAGCCCCACCGCGTCCCGCCCGTCCGCGTCCTCCGGCAGCCGGAGGCCCGCGCCCGTCCGGAACGGCGCCGTGCACGGCCTGACCATCAGCAACGGCACCGACCTGGTCCTGATGGACGGCACCGCCGTCGACTTCCACACGCCGGTCCGCGACCTGGCGTGGGGGGGGGGCGGCCGCCGGGGGGGGCCCCCCGGGCGGGGGGCGGGGGGGACCCGCGGGGGGGCGCCCCACCCCCCCCCGGGGGGGGCCCCCCCC
>NZ_JBHWBW010000110.1:18248-19553 GCF_042735675.1 Kitasatospora sp. NPDC059571 | reverse complement strand
GGGTTCGGTGGGCCGGGCCCTTCGCCGTGCCGTGGTGCGGCGGGTGCGGCCTACGACGCCCGGGTGCGACAGTGTCGGGAACGGCCGCTCAAAGCGTCCCCGGCCCGGCGCACCCCGGCGTCGTACGCTGCGGCGTCCGGTCTGGCCGGCAGCCGCCGGGGCCCGCCGGAGCCCCGTCCGCAGAGGGCGGCCGGGCGGTGTGATGAAGCCGTTCGCCACACCGTCGCGGTCCTGCAAAACCTCCGCTGTACACAAGGTAAGACGTAACGGGGCCCGCTGAGTCACGTTCGAGGGGTGTGATGTGCCTCTCTCCACGCTCCGTGTGCGGCCGGTGTCTCGGGGCGCCCGCTCCATAGCACACGGTTTCCGGCGCGCTGCGTCACCCTCCCCGCAGTCTTCGCAACCCAGCGTGATAGGAATCGTGCCATTCCGGTACGGACCGTACGCGCCCCGCGGCGCGGGCTGCGGGTCAGGGAGGGAGAGCGCGGATGACCAGGAACGTCGTCGTCACGGGTGGCGGCACCGGCATCGGGCTGGAGGTGGCCCGCCGGTTCGCCGACGCGGGGGAGCGCGTGGTCATCGTCGGGCGCCGGCGCGCGGTGCTGGAGCGGGCCGCGAAGGAACTCGGCGGGAACGTCACCCCGCTGGTCTGCGACCTCGCCGACCCGGACGCCGTGGAGGCCGCGCTCGCCGAACTGCCCGCCACCGTCGACGTGCTGGTCAACAACGCGGGCAGCCGGGAGACCGTGATCGGGGCCGGTCCGCACGCCGTGCTGGCGCGCTGGCGCGGCGACTTCGAGCGGAACGTGCTCACCGTGGTGCTGCTCACCGAGTCGATCCGCGAGCGGCTCACCCCCGGCTCCGGCCGGGTCGTCACGGTCAGCTCGATCGCGGCCCTGCGCGGCGCCGGCTCGTACGGCGCGGCCAAGGCCTCGCTGCACGCCTGGAACAACTTCCTGGCCGCCCAGCTCGGGCCGTCCGGGATCACCGCCAACATCGTCGCCCCGGGCACCGTCTCCGGCACGGAGTTCTTCGGCCCCCGCCTGGACGAGGCCGAGGTCTCCCGCCGGGCCTCCCGCACGCTGGTCGGCCGGATCGGGCAGCCCGGCGAGGTGGCCGCCGCCGTCTACTTCCTCGCCTCCGCGGAGGCCGGCTTCATCACCGGCGAGATCCTGCACTGCAACGGCGGCGAGCTGCTCGGGCGCTGACCGGCCGGGGGGGGGCGGGCGCCCGCCCGCGCGGGCGGCGGCCCGCGACGGACTGGCAGCAGCTGTCCACCTCGTTCACGACGGGCGCCGCGACCAC
>NZ_JBHWBW010000110.1:7795-18238 GCF_042735675.1 Kitasatospora sp. NPDC059571 | reverse complement strand
TCACCCCCCCCCCCGCGCAGCGCGCCAACCCCCCCCGCGCTCTCCCCCGCTCCCCCGGCGCGGCGGGGCGGGGGGGCGCCCCGGCGCCCCCGGGCCCGGCCCGGGCCCGGGCTCAGGACGGGCGGAAGCGGCGCAGCCGGAGGCTGTTTGTGACCACGAAGACCGAGGAGAACGCCATCGTGGCGCCCGCCACCACCGGGTTGAGCAGCCCGGCCGCGGCCAGCGGGATCGCCGCGACGTTGTAGGCGAACGCCCAGAACAGGTTGCCCTTGATGGTGGCCAGGGTGCGCCGGGACAGCCGGATCGCGTCGCCCGCCGAGCGGAGGTCGCCGCGCACCAGGGTGAGGTCGCCGGCCTCGATGGCGGCGTCGGTGCCGGTGCCCATCGCCAGGCCCAGGTCGGCCTGGGCGAGCGCGGCGGCGTCGTTCACTCCGTCGCCGACCATGGCGACCGTGCGGCCCTCGGCCTGGAGCCGGCGCACCGCGGCGACCTTGTCCTCGGGGAGCACCTCGGCGACCACGTCCTCGGCCGGGATGCCGACCTCGGCGGCGACCGACTCGGCGACCGCCCGGTTGTCGCCGGTCAGCAGGACGGGCCGCAGGCCCAGCGCCCGGAGGTCGGCGACGGCCTCCGCGCTGGTCGGCCGGACCGTGTCGGCGACCTCCAGGACGGCGCGGGCCGCGCCGTCCCAGCCGACCGCGACCGCGGTGCGGCCGGCCCGCTCGGCGGCGGCCCGGGCGGCGGCCAGCTCCGGTGGCAGCGGCTGGCCCCGGTCGGCGAGCAGCGCCGCCCGGCCGGCGACCACGGCCCGGCCCTCGACCGTGCCCAGCACACCCCGTCCGGGCAGGCTCTCGAAGCCCTCGACCCCGGGCAGGCGGCCCGCCCGCCCGGCCGCGGCCGCGGTGATCGCGGCGCCGATCGGGTGCTCGGAGGCGTTCTCCAGGGCGCCCGCCAGCCGCAGGGCCAGCTCCTCGTCGACGCCGTCGGCGGTGTGCACGGCGACCAGCGCCATCCGGCCGGTGGTGACCGTGCCGGTCTTGTCGAGGACGACGGTGTCGACCCGGCGGGTGTTCTCCAGCACCTCCGGGCCCTTGATCAGGATGCCGAGCTGGGCGCCGCGCCCGGTGCCGACCATCAGCGCGGTCGGGGTGGCCAGGCCGAGGGCGCACGGGCAGGCGATGATCAGCACGGCGACGGCGGCGGTGAACGCGCCGGTCGCGCCGTCGCCGAGCAGCAGCCGGGCGACCAGGGTGCCCAGGGCGATCAGGACGACCGCCGGCACGAAGACGGCGGAGACCCGGTCGGCCAGCCGCTGTGCGGCGGCCTTGCCGTTCTGCGCCTCCTCGACCAGCCGCGCCATCCGGGCCAGCCGGGTGTCGGCGCCGACCCGGGTGGCCTCGACCACCAGCCGTCCGCCCGCGTTGACGGTGGCGCCGGTGACGGCGTCGCCGACGGACACCTCCACCGGGACGGACTCGCCGGTGAGCATCGACGCGTCGACCGCGGACGCCCCCTCCACCACCGTGCCGTCGGTGGCGACCGTCTCGCCGGGCCGGACCACGAAGCGCATGCCCACCGCCAGGGCGGCGACCGGGATCCGCTCCTCGCGGCCGCCGCGGAGCACCGCGACGTCCTTGGCGCCCAGGTCGAGCAGGGCGTGCAGGGCGGCGCCGGCACGCCGCTTGGAGCGCGCCTCCAGCCACCGACCGAGCAGGATCAGGGTGGTGACGACGGCCGCCGTCTCCAGGTAGAGCGTGGAGGCCGCGTCGCCGCCGCCGACCGCGAGGGTGAAGCCGTGCCGCATCCCGGGCATTCCGGCGTCGCCGAGGAACAGCGCCCAGACCGACCAGCCGAAGGCGGCCAGCGTGCCGAGCGAGATCAGGGTGTCCATGGTGGCGGTGCCGTGGCGCAGGTTGGTCCAGGCGGCGCGGTGGAACGGCAGGCCGCCGTGGACCACGACCGGGCCGGTCAGCGCGAAGGCCAGCCACTGCCAGTCGTCGAACTGGAGGGCCGGGACCATCGAGAGCAGCAGGACCGGGACGGACAGCACCGCACTCACCAGCAGCCGCTCGCGCAACGGGTCCGCCGGGCGCCCGGCGTCGGCCGGATCCTGCGGTGCGGCGGGCGCGGCGGGCGGCGGGGGGAGTTCGGCGGTGTAGCCGGCCCGTTCGACGGCGGCGATCAGGTCGTCGACGGCGACCCCGGGGGCGAAGTCGACGCGGGCCTTCTCGGTGGCGTAGTTGACGGTGGCCTCGACCCCGGCCATCCGGTTCAGCTTCTTCTCGATCCGGGCGGCGCAGGAGGCGCACGTCATGCCGCCGATCGACAGCTCGACGCGCTGCTGCTCGGGCGCGGAGTCCATGCCTTGCGTGGTCGTGCTCATGCTCGTCTGCTCCTGGGTAGAGCGCGGCGGGGGCGCCGTCGGTGCCCCCGCCGCGGGGATCCGCCGGCGGGGGTCAGGCCGCGGGGCCGACCAGCTCGAAGCCCGCCTCGTCCACGGCGGCGCGCAGCGCGGCCTCGTCCAGCGGCTGCTCGGAGGAGACGGTGACGGTGCCGGCCTTGGCGTCCGCGGCGACCTCGGTGACGCCGGGCAGGCCGGACACCTCCGAGCTGACCGACTTCTCGCAGTGGCCGCAGCTCATCCCGCTGACGGTGTAGGTGACGGTGCTGGACATCGCTGCCTCCGGAGGCTTTCGTGGTGCGGGCCCGGCCCGCGTCTGTCTCTTCACAACACCATACCCCCAGGGGGTATTCCAGCCCGGGGGAGGGGTATGTGGCGTGCATCGCGGCCCGCGCCGGGTGCGATAGCAGAGGGTAGCCGCGCAGGTGCGGAACGCGCTCATCGGCGGGCCGGTGCCACCGCGCCCGACGCAGCGGCCGCGGTTCGCCCCGCAGGTCAGATATGTTCGTTTTGTGCTCTCGATCCGCCGAGTCCTGCGCGCCGCGCCACCGGACACCACCGGGCTGGCACCCGCCCGCCGCCGCTCCGCACTGCTCGCCGCGGATCTCCAGGACCTCTCCTTCCGGCGCCGCGCGGCCCCGGCGCTGATCGCCATCCTGCTGGTGTCGCTGGCCGACTTCTTCTCCGGCCAGGACCGCTACCTCGCCCCGCTGATGGTGATCGTGCCGTCCATCGCTGCGCTGCTGCTGAAACCGCTGGAAGTCCTGATGGTCTGCGGCATCGGCTTCCTGTCCCTCCTGTGGCTCAGCAACTACGACCAGGTCGCCAACATCAACGACCGCCGCTTCCTGTTCGGCGCGCTGCTCAGTTATCTGATCCTCACCCTGCTCAGCGCCTACCTCGCCCATCTGCGGATGCGCCGGGCCGCGGCGTTCGCCGCCGTCAGCTCGGTCGCCGAGGCCGCGCAGCGGGCCCTGCTGCGCCGGCCCGGGCCGCGCGTCGGCCCGCTCCGGCTGGCCGTGCGCTACGTCTCGGCGGCCGACGAGGCCAGGATCGGCGGTGACCTGTACTCGGTGCTGGAGACGCCGAACGGCACCCGGGTGCTGGTCGGCGACGTCCGCGGCAAGGGGCTCGGCGCGGTGCAGACCGCGGCGGTGGTGCTCGGCGCGTTCCGGGAGGCCGCCTACGACGAGGCCAAGCTCGGGGCGGTCGCCGCCCGGATCGAGGCCAGCGTGGAGCGGCACGTGCCGGACGGTGAGTTCACCACTGCGCTGTTCGCCGAGTTCGGCGCACCCGGCAGCGTCGAGCTGCTGCACTTCGGCCATGTGCCGCCGATCCGGGTGGCCCGGGACGGCACCACGAGCGTGCTGGAGGCGGAGGACCCCTGGGTGCCGCTCGGCCTCGGCCGGCTGGCCACCGGCGAGCCGGCCAGCGTCCGGCACGGCTTCGGGCCGGACGACGTCCTGGTGCTGTGCACGGACGGCGTGGTGGAGGCCCGGCACCACCGCACCGGCGAGTTCTACCCGCTGGCCGAGCGGGTCGGCCCGCTGGTGCGGGACGCGGCCCGCTCCGGCGCCGAACTGGAGGCCGCGGTCGGCCGGGTCTACGGCGACCTGCTCGTGCACACCGGCGGCGAACTCGGCGACGACGCCCTGCTGATGCTGATCAGCCGCGCCGACGAGGAGCCGGCCGACGACCGGCTGCCGGCCGGGGCGTGAGCCGTACCGGTCAGTCCTCCCGGCAGGCCTCGGCGAGCGCCTCGAACAGCAGCGCCGTCGAGACCGCGCCCGGGTCCAGGTGGCCGGCGCTGCGCGGACCGAGGTACGAGGCCCGGCCCTTGCGGGCGACCAGCGGGACGGTGGCGTCGGCACCCTTGCGGGCCGCGGTGGCGGCCGCCTGCGCGGCGGCGGCCGTCCCGCTGCCCGCCGCCGCCCGGAACGCGTCCACCGCCGGAGCGAAGGCATCCACCATCGTCTTGTCGCCGGGCTGGGCGCCGCCCAGGCGCTGTACCGCCGCCAGGCCCTCCGCGAGGGCCGCCGCCAGCGCCTGCGCCCCGGTCGGCGGCCGGCTGCCGGGCTCCTCGTCCGGCGTGGCCAGCGCGTGCCCGACCGCGCGGAAGGCGCTGCCGTAGAGCGGGCCAGAGGCGCCGCCGACGCGGGAGATCAGGGTGCTGCCGGTGGTGGTGAGGAGGGCGCCGGGGGAGGCGGCGGGGACGTCGCCGAGGGCCGCGAGCACCGCGTCGAAGCCGCGCCGCAGGTTGCTGCCGTGGTCGCCGTCGCCGATCGCGGCGTGGAGGGCGGTGAGTTCGGCCTCGTGCGCCGCGACCGCCGTGGCCAGGGTGCGGATCCACGCCTCGGCGCGCGGGGTGTCCAGGGTGCCGTCCATCGGCTGCTGCGTCCTCTCGGCCGGGTCAGGACCAGGTCAGGGCGGGGGTGTCGACCGGGGCGTCCCACAGCTGCAGCAGCTGCCGGTCGGCCTTGGTCAGGGTGAGCGAGAAGCCGGCCATGTCGAGGCTGGTGACGTAGTTGCCCACCAGGCTGCGGGCGATCGTCACCCGGTGGTCGGCCAGCCGGGCGCGGACCTCGCCGAAGACCACGTAGAGCTCCAGCAGCGGGGTCGCGCCCAGCCCGTTGACCAGGGCGATCACCTCGTCGCCCGGGCCCAGGTGGTGGTCGGCGAGCACGGTGTCCACCACCTCGGCGACCAGCTCCGCGGCCGGGCGCATCGGTGCGCGGCGGCGCCCCGGTTCGCCGTGGATGCCCACGCCGACCTCGATCTCGTCCTCGGGCAGGTCGAAGCCGGGCCGTCCGGCGGCCGGCACGGTGGCCGCGGTGAGCGCGATCGCGAACGACCGGGAGGCCTCGTCGACCCGGCGCCCGGCCTCGGCGACCTCCGCGAGCGGGGCGCCGCGCTCGGCCAGCGCCCCGGCGATCTTCTCGACCGCGACGGTGGCGCCGGTGCCGCGCCGCCCGGCCGTCCAGGTGGAGTCCTCCACGGCGACGTCGTCGTCGACCAGCACGGTGGCCACCGCGATGCCCTCCTCGGCGGCGAGCTCGGCGGCGAGCCGGAAGTTGAGCACGTCACCCGTGTAGTTCTTCACGATGAACAGCACCCCGGCGCCGGTGTCGACGGCGCGGGCCGCGGCCACCATCTGGTCGGGCACCGGCGAGGTGAAGACCTCGCCCGGGCAGGCCGCGTCGAGCATCCCCGGGCCGACGAAGCCGACGTGCAGCGGCTCGTGCCCGGAGCCGCCGCCGGAGACCAGCGCGACCTTGCCGGGCTCGGCGGGCCGGGCCCGCAGCACCACCCGGGCGGAGGCGTCCACGGCCAGCCCGGGATGGGCGGCGGCGATCCCGGCGAGGGCGTCGGCGAGCAGGGTCTCCGGACTGTTGATCAGTTTCTTCACGTGACCGGCTCCTCGCGGCGGCGCTCCGTCGGCTGTCGCGCCGACGTTACGCCGGGAACCCCCGGTGGCCGGGCGCTACGACACGCCGGACGGTGCGGGCGGCACCCGGCGCCGGTCACCGCCTAGGGTGCGGGCATGGCAGCACTGGTCGGCATCGTCCTGGTCTCGCACAGCCCGGCGATGGCCGCCGGGCTCGGCGACCTGCTCGGCGAACTCGGCGGCGGCGCCGTCGCGGTGGCCCGCGCCGCGGGGACGGCCGACGGCGGGCTCGGCACCAGCGACGACCTGGTCCGCCGGGCCCTGGCCGAGGCGGACGGCGGGGCCGGGGTGGTCGTGCTGGCCGACCTCGGCAGCGCGGTGCTGACCGTGCGGGCGGTGCTGGACGAGGGCCGGTCCCCCGGCGCGGTGCTGGCCGACGCGCCGTTCGTGGAGGGGGCGGTGGCCGCCGCGGTGACCGCCTCCACCGGGGCGGAGCGGAACGAGGTGGTGCGCGCGGCGGAGGCGGCCCGGGACTTCCGCAAGTTCTGACCCGGCCGCCGGTGCCGGGCCGAGGACCGGGCCGCGGGTGCCGATCCGACCGTCGGCGGATGCCGATCCGACCGTCGGCGGATGCCGCTGCGGCCGGCTACTTGGCGTCGGCGTAGCAGTCCACCACCGCGGTGGAGAGCGGGAACCGGACCGGGGTCGCCCCGAAGACCAGCGCCCGGGCCTCGTCGGCGGCGGCGGCCACCTCCTCCGCCACCCGGTCGGCGAGGTCGGCCGGGGTGTGCACCACGACCTCGTCGTGCTGGAAGAAGACCAGGTGCGGGTGGTCCGTGCCGGACGCGAGCGCGGACAGCCGCCGGCGCAGCGCGGCGAGCAGGGCCAGTGCCCAGTCCGCGGCGCTGGCCTGGATCACGAAGTTGCGGGTGAACCGGCCGCGGGCCCGGGCGGAGCGGCCGCCGGCCTCGCCGGCCGTCTCCGGGGCCTCGGTCAGGTCGAGCCAGTCCGCCGACGGCGGCGGGCAGGTGCGGCCGAGCCGGGAGCGGACGATCCCGCCGTCCTCGCCGGTGCGGGCGGCGGCCTCCACGTACCCCATCGCGGCCGGGTAGCGGCGGCGGAGCGTGGCGAGCAGCGGCCCGATGTCGCCGCTGGTCTGGCCGTACATGGCGCCGAGCAGGCCGAGCTTCGCCTTCGACCGGTCGCCGTGGAAGGCGGAGGCGGCGAGCGCCTCGTACAGGTCGCCCTCGGCGGCCGTGCGGGCCAGGCCGGCGTCCTCGGAGAGCGCCGCGAGCACCCGAGGCTCCAGCTGGGCGGCGTCGGCGACCACCAGCGCCCAGCCCGGGTCGGCGACCACGGCCCGCCGCAGGATCCGCGGGATCTGCAGCGCCCCGCCGCCGCGGGTCGCCCAGCGGCCGGAGACCACGCCGCCGACCACGTACTCGGGCCGGAAACGGCCGCCGCGCGCCCATGCGGCCTGCCAGGCCCAGCCGTGGGCGGCGTGCAGCCGGGACAGCTCCTTGTAGCGGATCATCAGCTCGGCGGCGGGGTGGTCCACCCGGCGCAGCTCCCAGCTGCGGGTGGAGGAGAGCTGGATGCCCTGCTCGGCGAAGGCCCGCAGCACCTGGCTGTGCGAGTCGGGGTTGAACGGGCGGCCGCCGAGGGCCTGCTGGAGCTCGGCGGCCAGCTCGGCGAGTCGGCGCGGCGGGGCGCCGGGGATCTGCGGCCGCGGGCCGAGCAGCTCGGTGAGCAGCCGGTCGTGCACATCGGAGCGCCAGGGCAGGCCGTCCACGGCCATCTCGGCGGCGAGCAGGCCGCCCGCGGACTCGGCGGCGGCCAGCAGCCGTAGCCGGCCCCGCTCGGCCGGCCCCTCGACCGCGGCGAGCCGGCGCTGCTGATCGGCGTGGACGGCGACCACGGCCTCCAGCGGGTCGGCGCCCGGCGGGAGCTGCAGGCGGTCCGGGGCGAACAGGCCGGCCTGGTCCTCGTCGGCGGCGCCGGCCTCCGGCAGGTCCGCGGGGACGGGCAGCCGGCGCAGCCGCGCCCAGGCCGCGCCGAGCGAGCGGGGCTCGCCCCAGCGGCCCTCGTGGCCGAGCAGCAGCGGCTCGGTCAGCCGCAGGTCGTGGCAGCGGGCGAGCCGTCGGGGCAGCAGCGGTGCGTAGGCGCTGTCGGCGGCGGCGAACACCCAGCGCGGCTGTTCGGCGGCCTCGATCCGCGCGGCGGCGGCGGCGAGGTCCGGCACGGTCTGCGGCGGGCCGAGCGGCGTGCCGTCCTCGGCGAGTGCCTGCAGGCGGCCGCCGGGGCCGTGCGGATCGGGCACGAGGGCGTGGCGGGGGGCCATCGGCGGCCTCCTCTCCTGGTCGGGGTGCGGACGGTGCTCCTGGCGACGGTAGCGCGCGGCACCGACAGACGGTGCTGCGCCGCGGCCCGGGCACGACCGCCGGGCGGGCGCCGGGCGGGGCCGCGCGGGCAGGGCCGGGCTGGGCCGGTCCGGGCCGGAGGAGGGGCCCGGTGACCCGTAGGCGGCGGGCATGACAGCCCGTAGGGTCGGCACCATGAGCGACAACCCCTTCTTCGCGACCAGCACCCTGGTCCACGAGCTGCCGCCCTTCGCCGAGATCCGGGAGGAGCACTACCTGCCCGCGTTCGAGCAGGGGATGGCCGTGCAGCTGGCCGAGATCGCCGGGATCGTGGCCGACCCGGAGCCGCCCACGTTCGACAACACCCTGGTGGCGCTGGAGCGTTCGGGTGCCCTGCTGCGCCGGGTCCGGCTCGCCTTCGACAACCAGGAGTCCTCCGACACCACGCCCGTGCTGCAGGAGCTCGACGCGCTGCTCAGCCCGCGGCTGGCCAAGCACGCCGATGCGATCCACCTCGATGCCGGGCTCTTCGCCCGGATCGACGCGCTGTACCGGCAGCGGGCCGAACTCGGCCTGGACGACGAGTCGTTGCGGCTGCTGGAGCGCTACCGCACCGCGTTCGTCCGGGCCGGCGCCGAGCTGTCCGCCGAGGACCAGCAGCGGCTGCGCGACATCAACGCCGAACTCGCCGCCGACGAGGCGTCCTTCCGGCAGAACGTGATGGCCGCCACCCGCGACGGCGCGATCGTCGTGGAGCGGGCCGAACAGCTGGCCGGCCTGTCGCCGGACGCGGTCGCGGCGGCCGCCGAGAACGGCCGCGCGCTCGACCTGGACGGCTCGTACGTGCTGAGCCTGAAGAACTTCTCCAACCAGACCGAACTCGCCGCGCTCGCCGACCGGTCGCTGCGCGAGCGCCTGCTGGCGGCCTCGCTCGGCCGGGCCGCCGGGAGCAACGGGCCGCTGGCCGTCCGGATGTCCGCGCTGCGCGCCGAGCGCGCCGCCCTGCTCGGATTCCCCAGCCACGCCGCGTACGTGGTCGCCGACGAGACCGCGGGCACCGTCGAGGCGGTGGACGCGATGCTCGGCCGGCTGATCGCCCCGGCGGTGGCCAACGCCGAACGGGAGAAGGCCGAACTCCTGGCCGCCGCACGGCAGGACGGCCTCACCGAGATCGCCGCGCACGACTGGGCGTACTACGCGGAGCAGGTCCGGCGCGCCTCGTACCAGGTGGACGCCGAAGCGCTGCGCCCCTACTTCGAGCTCGAACGGGTGCTGCACGACGGGGTGTTCCGTGCGGCCGAGCTGGCGTACGGGGTGACCTTCGCCGAGCGCAAGGACCTGGTCGGCTACCACCCGGACGTCCGGGTCTTCGAGGTGTTCGACGAGGACGGCAGCTCGATCGGCCTGTTCCTCGGGGACTTCCACGCCCGCGCGTCCAAGCGCGGCGGCGCCTGGATGAACGAACTCGTCCCGCAGTCGGACCTGCTGGGCAAGCGGCCGGTGGTGGTCAACAACCTGAACATCGCCAGGCCCGCGCCCGGCGAGAGCGCCCTGCTCACCTGGGACGAGGTGCGCACCCTCTTCCACGAGTTCGGGCACGCCCTGCACGGGCTGTTCTCCGACGTCCGGTACCCGCTGTTCGCCGGGACGGAGGTGCCGCGCGACTTCGTCGAGTTCCCGTCGCAGGTCAACGAGATGTGGATGGTGCGGCCGGAGCTGCTGGCCGGCTACGCCCGGCACCACGCCACCGGCGAGCCGCTGCCGGCCGAGCTGGTGGAGCGGATGGCCGCGGCGGAGGGCTTCGGCCAGGGCTTCAAGACCGTCGAGTACCTCGCCGCGGCGCTGCTGGACTGGGCCTGGCACACCCTGCCGGCCGGCCACGAGGTCGCGGACGCCGAGGAGTTCGAGGCACAGGCGCTGCGGCGCGCGGGGCTGGCGGTGCCGGAGATCCCGCCGCGCTACCGCACCGCGTACTTCAGCCACATCTTCTCCGGCGGCTACAGCGCCGGGTACTACGCCTACATCTGGTCGGAGGTGCTGGACGCCGACACGGCGCAGTGGTTCCGCGACAACGGCCGGCCGGTGCGCGAGAGCGGCGAGGTGTTCCGGCGCGAACTGCTGGCCCGCGGCGGCAGCCGGCCCGCCCTGGACTGCTTCCGGGCGGTGGTCGGGCGCGACCCGGAGATCGGGCCGCTGCTGGCCCGCCGCGGCCTGGGCTGACGGCGGGTCCGGGCCCGCCACCCGCCGTGCCGGCGGCGGGCCCGACCCCACCACCCCGCACGGCCGGGAGTCCCGAC
>NZ_JBHWBW010000110.1:0-7785 GCF_042735675.1 Kitasatospora sp. NPDC059571 | reverse complement strand
CTCGCCGCCTGCTTTCCTGAGTGGGGTCGGTCCCCCCACAGAGGCCTGCCGTGCTGGTCCCACGACCCCTCATCCCCGCAGGGCCGGGAGTCCCGACAGCACCACGGTGACCTGCGTGCCGGGCCGGACGCCGGGCACCCGGACCCGGACGGTGCCCGCGCGGTCCGCGGCCGGCTGCCGCACCTCCACCACCGCCCGGAGCGCCCCGTCCACGGCGGCCCGCAGGCCGTGCGGGAACGCGCCGGCCGGGACGGTGATCTCGGTGGTCCGCCCGCTCCCGTCGGCGGTCAGGCGCAGCGTGTACCGGCTGCCGTCGAAGGACTCCGCCACCGGCACCCCGGCGGCCGCCGCCGGGTAGGGGCCGAACGCGGGACCGTAGCCGGGGGCGGGCCGCCCGTCCGGGCCGAGTGCGCAGTAGCCGCCGTCGCCGCGGCACCAGTACCAGAGCGTCCAGCCCGCGGCGAAGCCCCGCATCGCCTCGACCTGGCGGGCGACCAGCGCGGCGTTGCCCGGGGTGCGGGCGGTCGGCGGGCCCCACTCGCCGACCAGGACGGGCAGCCGGCCGGCCCGCGGGTAGCCGGTGACCGCGGCGGTGTAGGCCGCCACGAAGCCGTCGGACTCGTCCCAGTCGCGACCCGCCTCCACGGCGGTGTCGTAGAAGTGCGGTGCGTAGCCGATCCGATCCGGCCCGCGCCGGGGGTCGGCGAACCGGGGCAGCGCGGTCGGCACCCCCTGGCCGACCAGGACGGTCGGTTCGACGAACAGCCAGGAGCGGTCGTCGACCCGGCGCACCGCGTCGATCAGCCGCCGGTACATCCGGGCCAGCCGGCCCCGTTCCAGGGCGGCCGAGGAGGCGGCGAGCACGGCCGGGTCGGCCGGGTCCCCGTCGACGGGGCCGAACGGCTCGTTGAACAGGTCGTAGCCCAGCAGCGCCGGGTGGCCGCGCAGCGCGCGGGCCACCGTGGTGTACAGGTCCGCCTGGGCGCGCCGCAGGTCCGCGTCGTCGTACAGGTGGCGGAACGCGGCCTGGACGGCGGGCTGGAAGTAGCCGGCGAACCAGTCGTTCGGATCGGGGGTGAACGGCAGCCCGTCGTCCCGGGTCGCCCAGCGCGGCACGCCCCGGTCGCCGCCGCCGAACGCCGGCCCGTAGACGTCCTGGTGGAAGTCGACGACGGCGAGCAGGCCGGCCCGCTGCGCACTGTCGAGCAGGCCGCGGACGCGGGCGAGTTCGGCCCGGTCGTAGCGGCCGGGGGCGGGTTCGAGCCGTGACCAGGAGACGGCGATCCGGACCAGCGAGAAGCCGTCGGCGGCGATCGCCCGCAGGTCGCCGTCGCGGGCCTCGGCGTACTTGTCCAGGTTGAAGCCGCGCAGTTGGAGCGTCCGCCCGTCGGCGTCGGTGAACAGCGTGCGGCCGTCCGGGACGGTCACCGTGCCGGCCGGGATCCGGTCGGCCGGGGCCGTCCGGGCGGCCGCGGGGGAGAGCGGGGCGAGCAGGGCGGCCAGGGTCAACAGGAGTGCTGCGGCGGTACGGCGGTGACGCACGGTGCACCTCGCAGGGGGAGTCGGTGACCGTGATGATGCCGCCGCCCGAGCGGCTCGCACAAGAGGTGAGCAGGGCTCAGGTTTGCTCCTCCGCGGGGGCGTTGTCGGCCTCCTCGGCCGCGGGCAGCACCGCGGGCGGCAGCGCGGCCGCCGCCGCCAGCCGCCCCCAGAGCAGGTCGGCCAGGGCCTGCACCATCCGGGCCCGCGGACACGGCCGCTGCTCCAGCCACCAGTCGCCGGCCGCCAGCACCATCCCGGTGATCGCCCGCCCCCAGGTCTCGGAGAGCAGCGGGGTGTCCGCCCCCAGGTCGACCTGGAGCTGCACCGCCCGGGTGATCTCCTCGGCGATCTGCTTCAACGCCGGCGCCAGCGCATTGCCGGCGCCGGTGGGGTCGCCCGGCTCGGGATGGGTCAGCAACCGGTACACCTGCGGGCGGGACTCGATGGCCGCGAGGTAGGTGTCGATCACGTGCTCGACCTGGTCGCGGCGCTCCAGCGGCTCGCTCAGTGCCGCCCGCACCGCCGCGAGCAGTCCGGCGGTGTGGCGCTCCGTCAGGGCGCCGATCAGGCCGTTCCGGTCGCCGAAGTGGCGGTAGAGGATGGGCTTGGTGATGCCGGCCTCGGCGGCGATCGCGTTCATGCTGGCCCCGGGGCCCTCGCGCTGGATGACCCGGTCGGCGGCGTTGAGCAGTTGCTCGCGGCGGTGCTCGCCGTTCGGTGCGGCGGCAGGGGTCGGCACGGTGCTGCTCCTCGGGGGTGCGGGCGTTGACATGCGTTACCAATCAGTAGCAGACTCCGGTGATGTTACCCGAGGTAACACCCGCCGCGGCGCGACCCGCCGATCGGCCCCCACCCCCCGTCTGTGTGCGCATTCCCGCGAAAGGCACGCCCCATGAGCACCTTCTCCCTCGACCCGGGACCGGACCAGATCGCCGTCCGCGACTGGCTGCACGGCTTCGCCGCCGACGTCATCCGGCCCGCCGCGGCCGAGTGGGACGAGCGCGAGGAGACCCCCTGGCCGGTCATCCAGGAAGCGGCCAAGATCGGCATCTACTCCCTGGACTTCTACGCCCAGCAGTACTTCGACCCCTCCGGCGTCGGCATCCCGATCGCCATGGAGGAGCTCTTCTGGGGCGACGCGGGGATCGGCCTGTCGATCGTCGGCACCACCCTCGCCGCGGTCGCCGTGCTGGCCAACGGCACCGAGGAGCAGATCGGCACCTGGGCGCCGCAGATGTTCGGCACCCCGGACGACGTCAAGGTCGCCGCCTTCTGCTCCTCCGAGCCGGACGCCGGCTCCGACGTCTCCGCGCTGCGCACCCGCGCCGTCTACGACGAGGCGAAGGACGAGTGGGTGCTCAACGGCACCAAGACCTGGGCCACCAACGGCGGGATCGCCTCGGTGCACGTGGTCGTCGCCACCGTCGACCCGGCCCTCGGCGCCCGCGGCCAGGCCTCGTTCGTGGTGCCGCCCGGCACCCCGGGGCTCTCCCAGGGCCAGAAGTTCAAGAAGCACGGCATCCGCGCCTCGCACACCGCCGAGGTCGTCCTCGACGGCGTCCGCGTCCCCGGCCACTGCCTGCTCGGCGGCAAGGAGAAGCTGGACGAGCGCCTCGCCCGTGCCCGCGAGCGCGCGGCCGGCGGCGCGTCCGCCGGCAGCAAGGGCAAGAACGCGGCGATGGCCACCTTCGAGGCGTCCCGCCCGGCGGTCGGCGCCCAGGCGATCGGCATCGCCCGCGCCGCCTACGAGGTCGCCCTCGACTACGCGAGGACGCGCGTGCAGTTCGGCCGCCCGATCATCGACAACCAGGGCGTGGCCTTCCAGCTCGCCGACATGAAGACCCGCATCGACGCCGCCCGGCTGCTGGTGTGGCGCGCCTCCTGGATGGCGGCCAACAACCAGCCCTTCACCAGCGCCGAGGGCTCGATGTCCAAGCTGTACGCCGGTGAGACCGCGAAGTACGTCACCGCGCAGGCGATGCAGATCCTCGGCGGCAACGGCTTCACCCGCGAGTACCCGGTCGAGCGGATGCACCGCGACAGCGCCATCTACACGATCTTCGAGGGCACCAGCGAGATCCAGCGGCTGGTCATCGCCCGCGCCATCTCGGGGATGCCGATCCGCTGACCCGCCGCCGCGGGCAGGGCGCGGCGCCGGGCCCCGGTCTCAGAACCGGGGCTCGCGCCGCTCCAGGAAGGCCGCCAGGCCCTCCCGGACGTCCGGCGCCTCCCGCGACCTGCGCTCCCACGGCGCCACCGCCGCGGCCGCGTCCTGCGCAGGCACCGCCAGCGCAGCCTTCACCGCGCCGATCGTCTGCGGCGAGCGCTTCGCCAGCAGCGCGGCGAACTCCTTCGCCCGCGCGTCCAGTTCGGTGGCCGGCAGCACCTCGTCCACCAGGCCGAACCGCTCCGCCCGCTCGGCGGTCACCAACTCGCCCGAGAACAGCAGGTACTTGGCCCGGGCCGGCCCCACCAGTGCGGCCAGCCGCACGGTCGGCACCGACGGGTAGACCACCCCCAGCTTGGCCGGGGTGATCCCGAACCGCGCGTCGTGGGCGGCGAAGCGGAGGTCGCAGGCGACCGCCAGCTGGCAGCCGCCGCCGACGCAGGCACCGTGCACCACCGCGATCGTGGGATGCGGGAAGGCGGCCAGCGCCTCCTCGGCGGCCACGTTCTCGGCGTGGTACGCGTCGGCCCGGGCCGGATCGCCGTACACCTCGGACAGCTCGGCGATGTCCGCCCCGGCGCAGAACGTCCGCTGCGCGCCGGTGACCAGCAGCGCCCGCACGCCCGGCTGCGCGGCGACCTTCGCCAGCACCCCGGGCAGCCCCCGCCACATGGCCAGGGTCATCGCGTTGCGCCGCTCCGGCCGGTCCAGCAGCAGGGTCGCCACCGGACCGTCCAGCTCCACCCGCAGTCCGGCCGTGCCGGTGTCGAACTCCTCGGCCATCACTGCCTCCGCGCTGGGGACCGGTCCGCGGATCACCCTTCCACAGCGGCGGCCTCCGGGACCACGGCGGTCACTGTGATCTCCACCAACTGGCCGGTGTAGCCGAGGCAGGCCACGCCGAGCAGCGTCGAGGTGTGCGGACCGGCGGCCAGCCCCGAGGCGTTCACCACGTCCCACACCGCGGAGAGCGGGCCGGGCTCGGCCGCGACCACGTAGACCGTGCTGGCCACCACGTCGGGCAGGCCGGCGCCGACGTGCTGCAGCGCCTCCGCCACATTGGCCACGACCTGGCGGGCCTGCTCGACGTGGTCGCCCGGGCCGACCAGCGCCCCGTCGGCGTCCAGCGGCACCCCGCCGGCCAGGAAGGCGAGCCGGCTGCCCGCCTCGACCACCGCGGTGTGCGCGTAGCCGGGCGGCGGGAAGAGGCTGGGGACGGTGCTGCGCTGGACCATGCGGGCGCTCCTGGGATCGGGGGCGGACTCGGCCGACTGTGCCGATCCTGCGCCAGGCCCGGCGGCCTGTCACACGGTTTTCGGCCCCCGGGAGGGTCGCCGGTCCGGCCGTGCGGGCCGCCGGTCGGGCCGTGCGGTCCGCCGGTCGGGCCGAGCGCGGCACTGCTCCGGCCATGCGGGGGCGGGTCGCGTCAGTGCGCCTCGGCGTCCGTGGGGGTGCTGGTGCCGGTGCCGGTGCCGGTGCCGGTCCGGGCGTCGGTGCCCCCGTGCCGCTCCGGACGCCATTCGTGGGTGAGCAGCGACCACACCTCCTTGTCGTGGCGCACGCCGTTGTTGGGGAAGTACTCGCGCAGCACGCCGTCCAGGTGCATGCCCATCCGGCGGGCGACGGCGCGGCTGCGCTCGTTGCGGGTGCTGCTCCACCACTCCACCCGGTGCAGCCCGCGCTCGACCAGTGCGTAGTCGATCAGGTGGCGCACCGCGGCGCTGACCAGGCCGCGGCCCTCACCGGCCTTTTCGGTCCAGACGCCGATTTCGCAGACGCCCGACGCGGCGTCGAAGTTCACGAACATCACGCCGCCCACCAGCGTGCCGTCCAGCCAGATTCCGAAGATCCGGCCGCGGTCGGCCGCCTGGCGGTCGGCATATCCCTGCAGCGTGGCCCGGGCCGATTCGAGATCGGTGGAGCGGGAGGCCCAGGGGATCCACGGATCGGTGTTGGCCCGGGCCCGGTCGATGTGGGCCAGGAATTCAGGGGCCTGCCAGGGCTCCAGCGGGCGCAGTTCGGCGTCGTCGGCGAGCGGGAGGGCGTACATGGGGGCCTCCGGGGCGGGGGTGGCGGAGAAGTACATAACAAACGTTTGGTAGGTACCATAGCGCGCATGACCCCCGCCCGTGGAGACCACGAAGCCCGCCGCCGCGACGTCTCCGAGGCGGTCTGGCGGGTCCTGGCGGCCCGCGGCTTCGCCGGCCTCACGCTGCGCGCCGTCGCCGCCGAGATGGGGGCGAGCACCGGCCTGCTGACCCACTACTTCCCGAGCAAGCGGGCACTGGTCGCCCACGCGCTGGAGGTGCTGGACGAGCGCTCCGAGGCGCGGCCGAGGCCGGCCGCCGACGGCGCCCGGCCCGCCGGGGGGCTCGTGATGTTCCGCGCCGTGCTGCTCGACGTCCTGCCGCTGACCGAGCGTGACGCCGCGGACAACCGGATCTGGGTGGGCAGCTGGGACGCGGCGCTGGCCGACCCGGGGCTCGCCGCCGACCACGCCGAGCGCTACCGGCGCACCCGCCGCCGGCTGGTCGAGTACGCGTGCGAGGCCCAGCGGCTGGGCGAACTGCCGTCCGGGCCGGCGCCCGAGGAGACCGCGGCGGCGGCGCAGAGCTTCGTCCTCGGTCTGGTGGTGCAGGCGCTCTTCGCGCCGGAGGAGTTCCCGCCGGAGCGGCAGACCGCGCTGCTGGACGGCTACCTGGCCGGGCTGGCCGCGGGGCGGTAGCGCGGGAGGGCCGGCGGCCGCGGTCGGCCTTGTGCCGCCCCGTGCGGTACGGCGAGTGTCGCGGGCGACCTTTTGCGTCTCGACGGCCGGGGCCCGCTGGGCGGGAACGCCGGGCCGGGGGCGGGCGGACCCTCGGGTGGTGCCCCCAGCAGGATTCGAACCTGCGACCTACCGCTTAGAAGGCGGGTGCTCTATCCGCTGAGCTATGGGGGCAAGACCGGTGCCGGTCGTGCAGGTGCCGGCCGGGCCGGCGGTGGATCTGCGGGCGTGCGGTGGTGCCCGGTCCGGGCCCCGTCGGGTACGGCTGTCCGGGCAGGCGCCTCGCCCCGTCCGGCACGGGATGCCCGGGACAGGATAAGGGTGACCAGATCCCCCGCCGGGCGTTCCGGCGCCGCTTCGGGTGTGTCGGCCTCGGCGGAGCGGTCCGATAATCGCAGGTGGCGGACGGACGTGCAGCGGTCTGCGAGGATCTGGACCCGGACGTTGTGCAGTCGTTACGGGGCTGCCTCCTCACCTGTTATGGATTCGAGGCGGTGTTTGGCCGCCCGCCGACGCGGTGGGGGTCGGATTTGGGTTCGTTCGGTCGGATGACCTGGACGGACACCCGGTGCGGCCACCCGTTCGGGGGCGGGCGGCTGCGGCGGGGCGGCCGCGTCGTTGTCATGACCTCGCAGGTTGCCGTTCCCGAGATCGACTCCTCTGGCTGATTATTCACCCTTGCGGGGGATCCCGGTTATCCACACCCCCCGGTTTTCCACAGGCATTTCCTCCTTTCCTCCGGCTGTTGTGCCGGTCCGCCAGGATCGCCCTGCGTGCCGGTCGGCCCGCATTCTTCGAGGCGGAGGGATTACCCGTGAATGAGACCCTCGTGACAATCGTCGGCAATGTCGCGTCGACGGTGAGTTATGCGCAGACGGCGTCCGGCGTGCCGGTTGCGAACTTCCGGATGGCGACCACCGAGCGGCGGTTCGACCGCGCGGCGGGGGATTGGGTGGACGGCGACACCACCTGGGTCACCGTGGTCGCCTGGCGGTGGCTGGCGACCAATCTGGTGAGCTCGGTCAACAAGGGCGATCCGGTCGTGGTGAGCGGCCGACTGAGGGTCAGGGAGTGGGGCGAGGAGGGCCGTCGGCGGACGGCGGTCGAGATCGACGCCCGGTCGGTCGGCCATGACCTGGCCCGGGGCACCTCGGCGTTCCGCTGGGCGGTCCGCGGCCGCGACGACCGGGTGCCCGCGCCGGTGGAGGCCTTCGCGGGCCCCGGCGGGGCGGGGGCGGCCGGTGATCCGGTGGGCGTCGACGAGGCCGTCCCCGACTGGATCGTCGCCGCGGTCGGCGCCCGGTGGGCGGCC
>NZ_JBHWBW010000109.1:0-19771 GCF_042735675.1 Kitasatospora sp. NPDC059571 | reverse complement strand
CCACCCGGGCTGGTGCCCCCGTACCCGCCCACCGACGCCCCCGGGTCCGGGCCGTCTGGCCAGTGCACGCAGGAAGGATCCGGCGTGCCACTGGCAGCTCAGTGGCGGCGCAGGCGTTCGATCAGTGCCGCAAGGAGGGCGATGCGGCTCGGCACGCTGGCCGTGTCGAGCCACTCCTGGGGGCTGTGGTCGGCTCCGCCGATCGGGCCGAGGCCGTCCAGGGTGGGAACTCCCAGACCGGAGGTGAGGTTGGCGTCACCGACACCGCCGGTGGACGCGCCCTTGATGTCGAGACCGAGTTCGCGGGCGGCTTCGCACGCGAGCGTCAGAAGCGCCTGGGCGGCCGCGGTGTTCTCCATCGGCGGACACAGGTCGACCTCCTCGACCCGGGCCGAGGTCCCGTCCACCCGCGTCACCGCAGCGGCCTCGCGGATCGCGGCGATGGCCGTGTACAGCCCGGCCACGGTGGTGGCTCGCACTTCGACCTGCAGCTCCGCCTCGGGGCAGACGATGTTGGTCCGGGTCCCGGCCCGCACCACACCGACGTTGAGGGTTACCCCCGTCCAGCGGCCGTTCAGGGCCTGGAGGGCGACGACCAGGTGGGCTGCGGCCAAGGCGGCGTTCGCACCGCGTTCGGGTTCGATGCCGGCGTGTGCCGCGCGCCCGGTCACCGTCACCAGGAGGTCGGCGACGCCCTTGCGCTCCACGACCAGGTCGCCGTTCTCGCGGGCGCACTCCAGGGCGAGCGCGAAGTCCGCCCCGGCGGCGATCCGCTCGGTGACCGGACGGCTGGCCGGGGAACCGATCTCCTCGTCCGGCGTCGCAAGGACAACCAGTTCCGCGAAGGATGCCCGCCCGTTCACGGCAAGCAGTTCGGCTGCCGTGACGCCCGCGAGGAGGCCGCCCTTGTCGTCGCTCACGCCCGGGCCGTGCGCCAGAGTGCCGTCGGTGCGGAAGGGGCGCGCGGCAGCCGTGCCGTCCTCGAAGACGGTGTCCATGTGCCCGACGAGGACGATCCGAGCACCACCGGCCGCCGGGGGAAGGCTGCCGGCGAGCCGGGCGACCAGCACGTCGCCACAGGCGCGGCCGTCAACGGGACCGACCGGGATCCGCTCGGTGGTGAAGCCGATCCCCTCCAGGCGCCGCGCCATCCAGGCGGCGACCCGGTTCACGCCGTCGGCACTGTAAGACCCGGAGTCGAGAGCAACCAGTTCCGCGAGATCGTCGAGGTAGCGGGGCAGCGCGGCCTCGGCAGCGGCCAGGAGGCCGGCAGCGGTGCTCGCCGGGGGGCACGCCTGGTTGGCGGGGGCGCTCACAGGACCTTGGACAGGAACGCCTTGGTGCGCTCCTGCTCCGGATCCACCAGCACCCGACGCGGATCGCCGGACTCCAGGACGACACCGTCGTCCATGAACACCGCCGTGTCGCCGACCTCACGCGCGAAGCCGATCTCATGGGTCACGACGACCATCGTCATGCCGTCCGCGGCGAGGTCCCGCATGACGTCCAGAACATCGCCGACCAGTTCCGGGTCGAGTGCCGAGGTCGGCTCGTCGAACAGCATCAGCTTGGGCCGCATGGCAAGGGCCCGGGCAATGGCGATGCGCTGCTGCTGGCCGCCGGACAGCTGGGCGGGGTAGTGGTCGGCGCGGTCCGCGAGACCGACGCGCTCCAACAGGCGCCGCGCCTCGGCACGGGCGTCGGCCTTGTTGACGCCGGCGACCTTGATCGGCGCTTCGATGATGTTCTCGAGGGCGGTCATGTGGGGGAACAGGTTGAACCGCTGAAACACCATGCCGATCTCGCGCCGGCGGTCGGCGACCTCGGATTCCCTGAGCTCGTACAGGTGGCTCCCGGACTGCCGGTAGCCGACCAGGTCACCGTCCACGGTGAGCCGGCCGCCGTCGACCTTCTCCAGGTGGTTGATGCAGCGCAGGAACGTCGACTTGCCGGATCCGGACGGACCCAGGAGACAGCAGACCTGGCCGCGCTCGACGACGAGGTCGATGCCCTTGAGAACCTCGAGCTTGCCGTACTGCTTGCGCACGCCTTCGGCGTGCACCATGGGCTGGGGCATCGTGGTCAGCCCTTTCGATTGCGGGTGAAGGCGGCCAGCTCGCCGACGCCGACGAACATGCGCCGCAGCGGGGACACCTGGGACATGCGGGCGGTGCCTCGGCCGTAGCGCCTTTCCAGCCAGGCCTGCGGGACCGAGAGCACGGTGGTCAGCGCGAGGTACCACAGGGCGGCGACGACGAGCATCGGGATGACCTGGTAGTTCTGTGCGTACACGTCCTGGATGTTGGACATCAGGTCGTGGGCCGCGATCACCGAGACGTAGGCGGTGGTCTTGAGCATGTTGATGGTCTCGTTGCCCATCGGCGGGATGATGACCTTCATGGCCTGCGGCAGGACGATGCGGCGCATCGTCAGGGCCGGCTTCATCCCGAGCGAGTGGGCGGCCTCGGCCTGCCCCGGATCCACGGACTGGATGCCGGCGCGGACGATCTCGGAGGCGTACGCGGCCTCGTTGAGGCCGAGGGCGAGCAGCGCCGCGATCGAGGGGGTGAGCAGGCTGTTGGTGTCGAACTGCACGAAGGTGACCGTGGTGAACGGGATGCCGATCATCACGTGCTTGTAGAGCGCCGCGGCGTAGGCCCAGAAGATGATCTGAACGAGCAGCGGGGTGCCGCGGAAGAGCCACACGAACAGTGAGGACAGCCCGTACAGGACGGGGCTGGCGGACAGTCGCATGACGGCGACGAGGGTGCCGAGTGCGAGACCGACGGCCATGGCCGCGACGGTGAGCCACAGGGTGGTGATCAGACCGTCGAAGATGAGGCCGGCGAAGAGGTAGTGGCCGACGACGTCCCAGTGCAGGTTGGGGTTCTTGGCGAGGGAGCCGATCAGGCCGACGAGGGCGAGCAGTGCGACGACTGCGGCGATCCATCGACCCCAGTGGCGGACGGGAACGGCGGTGAGCTCCTCGGCCGGCACGCGGGTGTGGCCGCGGGTGTCGGCCGCGGGGTGGGCGGGGGTGGTCATCTCAGTCCACCGCGCTGTTCTTGGTGGCCTGCTTGACGGCGATGGAGGCGACGCCGTACTTGCCGTAGATCTTGGCGAGGGAGCCGTCGTCGATCAGCTGCTGCAGGGCCCTCTGCACGGTGTCGGTGAGCTGGGGCAGATTCTTGGAGATCGCGATGCCGTTCGGGGAGGCGTTGTAGCCACCGAGGGCGGCGGGGTCGTCGACGACCTCGAAGGTGGCGCCGTCGTCGGCGGTCTTGGCGGTCCAACCGGCGGCGGGCTTCGTGAGGACGTCGGCGACGACCTTGCCGGAGCGGAGCGCGAGCTGGGCGTCGGAGTCCTTGGGGAAGGTCTGCAGGTGGATCTGGCCCTTGCCGAGTGCGCGACAGGCGTCCTGGTGCTTCTCGAGGAGCTTCTGCTGGTTGGTGCCGGTCTGCACGGCGACCGAGCGGTCGCACAGGTCGTCCAGGGTGGCGACCTTCTGGGGGTTGCCCTTGGCCACCATGATGCCGGTGCCGGAGGCTGAGTAGTCGACGAAGTCGACGACCTGCTCGCGCTCCTTGTTGTCGGTGATGGCGGAGATGGCGGCGTCGTACTTGCCGGCCTGGATGGCGGGCACGATGCCGTCGAACTTCTGGGCCTGGAACTCGAACGTGACGCCGAGCTTCGCGCCGAGTGCCTGGCCGAGGTCGTAGTCGAGGCCGGCCATCTCCTTGCTGCCCTCGGAGACGTACATCTCGAACGGCGGGTAGGGGATGTCGGTGGCGACACGGACCTTCCCGGCCTTCTTGATCGCCTCGGGCAGCGCGGCGTGCAGGGCGGAGTCCTGGGCGATCGTGACTCCCGCGATGGTGGCCGGGGTGGCGGCGGCGTCGGACGTCGCGCTGCTTCCGCTGTCGCATGCGGACAGCGAGAGGCATCCGGACAGGGCGAGGGAGGCAAGCAGGAGCGGTCTGCGGAAGACGAGGGAGGTCACGTCGCTACCTTTCGGGAACCTTGGCGGCGCCGGTGATGCCGCGCCGCGAGCCATGACGTTACATCCATGGCACGCACATGAACAGATGTAATGAAGGATACGAATAGGTAACGGCTGGTCGCCCGCCGCTGCGCAGCAGCGTTCCCGCATCACAGGGCCAACTCCCGACCTCGACCCGCCGTTACATCTACAGATTTTTGAACTTCACATGTACCTTCCGTTCCTGGCGCTGTTCTGTGCCCCGCCCCACCCCCAGCGCGCCGGTCTGCCCTGCCCCTGACAGAGGGCGGGCCTCTCCGCCGGCGCCCGCCTTGTCGCCGCCTTCGGCATCGACGAGGACACCGCGCTCGTCGTCACCGACCCCGCTGGGCCACCGAGACCGACACCGTGGTGGGCACGAACGGCGTCTCCAACTTCGACCTGCACACAGCCACCGTCGGCACCCACAGCGGCCACTGGTCGATCGACGACGTCGAGTGGCAGCCGCGACGCCTACACCTCCGGCACCTGGACGGCCGCCTGCACCATTCGTGAACGCCGGCAGCAGCACCTACCCGTACGGCATCAGCTACGAAGGCGGTCCGACGTTCGAGGCCGGCCTCACCAGGGGCGGCGGCTACCAGGCATGGAAGAGCGGCACCGCTCTCTCTCCTTCGCCAACCTCAACACCCACCTCTACGTGCACTGGTTCGCCCACCGCGCCGCTACCGGCCACGGTGAGACTTCCGGGGCCGGCCCGATGCACAAGGGCCGGCCCCACCGCGCCACCGCTCAAGGGCGGCTAATGGCCCGCCAGCCGGCGCGGGTCGAGCAGCTCGTCGAGGAGCTCACCAGGCAGCACACGGCTCTCCCCTGCCAGCTCGCGCACCGACCGGCGCTCGGTAACCGAACGCCGCGCCAGCTCTGTCGACGGCCCGTAGCCGATCAACGGGTTCAGCGCGGTTGCCAGCACTGCCGACCCCCGGACATGGGCCAGGGCACGCTCCTCGTCGGCGCGGATGCCGGATACACATCGCCGGGCCAGCAGGCGGCAGGCTGCGGACAGGCGGGCCAGGGATGTGAGCAGCGCATGGGCCATGAGCGGCTCGAAGGCGTTGAGTTGGAGCTGGCCGGCCTGCGCTGCCAGAGCCACCGCAGCGTCCGCCCCCACAACGTCGAAGCACACCTGGGTGACGGCCTCGGGTATCACCGGGTTGACCTTGCCGGGCATGATGCTGGAGCCGGCCTGGAGTTCGGGAAGGCGGATCTCCGCCAAACCGGCCTGCGGGCCGGAGGCGAGGAGCCGCAGGTCGTTGCAGACCTTGATGAGGCGCAGTGCGATCCGGCGCAGGGCGCCGGAGACCTCGACGAACGCGCCGACGCCTTGGGTGGCCTCGATCAGATCGCGCGCCGGGTGCACGGGCATGCCCGTGATCCGCGCGAGGTGCCGGGTGCAGGATTCGGAGAATCGGGGGTGGGCGTTGAGGCCGGTTCCGATGGCGGTCCCGCCGAGATTCACCTCGCACAGCGCGTCGGCGGCGCGGGTGAGGATCGCCGTGTCGTCGGCCACTCCGAGCGCGAATGTGCCGAATTCCTGCCCGAGGGTCATGGGGACGGCGTCCTGGAGCTGGGTTCGGCCGAGCTTGACGACGTCCGTGAAGGCCCGGGCTCGTTCGGTGAGGGTTTCTGCGAGTAGGGCCATTGCACGGTTCAGGTCGGCCGCGGCGCCGTGGAGGGCGACCTTGACTGCGGTGGGGTAGGCGTCGTTGGTGCTCTGGCCGAGGTTGACGTGGTCGTTGGGTCCCAGGCGGGTGTAGTCGCCGCGTTGAGCGCCGAGCAGGTCGAGGGCGCGGTTGGCGATGACCTCGTTGGCGTTCATGTTTGTGGTGGGGGGGGGGCGGGGGGCGCGGGCGGGGGGGGGCGCGGGCCCCTCGTGTGCGACCCCCCCCCCCCCCCCGGCCTTCGTACGACGGCTCTCCTGCGCCGAGCTCCGTCGTACGCCCCTCCCCTACGGAGGGGGTGCGGTCAGCGATGGGACCGCGCTGGGGTAGAGGTACTTACCCTCCTCAGCGCGAGTCGCTGCCCGCCGTCTCAAGGGCGGCGCGGCCTGCCTCCAGGCGCGCCACCGGGATCCGGAAGGGGGAGCAGGACACGTAGTCCAGACCCACCTCGTGGAAGAAGTGCACCGAGTCCGGGTCGCCGCCGTGCTCGCCGCAGACGCCGAGCTTCAGGTCCGGGCGGGTGGCCCGGCCGGCCTCGGCGGCCTGGCGTACCAGCGAGCCCACGCCGTCCCGGTCGATCGTCTCGAACGGGCTGACACCGAAGATGCCCTTCTCCAGGTACGCGGTGAAGAAGCTCGCCTCGACGTCGTCCCGGGAGAAGCCCCAGACCGTCTGGGTCAGGTCGTTGGTGCCGAAGGAGAAGAACTCCGCAGCCTCCGCAATCTGACCGGCGGTCACCGCGGCCCGCGGCAACTCGATCATGGTGCCGAGCTTGATGTCCAGCTGGACGCCGGTCGACAGGGCGACCTCGGCCAACACGCGCTCGCACTCGTCCCGGACGAGCTCCAGCTCCTGGACGGTGCCGACCAGCGGGATCATCACCTCGGGACGCGGGTCGCCGCCGGCCAGTCGGCGCTCGGCCGCGGCCTCCGCGATCGCGCGGACCTGCATCCCGAACAGGCCGGGGATGACCAGGCCGAGGCGGACACCGCGCAGACCCAGCATCGGGTTCTGCTCGTGCAGCTTGTGCACGGCCTGGAGCAGGCGGAGGTCGTTCTCGTTCGGGTCCTTGCGGGCCTCGGCGAGGGCGACGCGCACCGACAGCTCGGTGATGTCGGGCAGGAACTCGTGCAGCGGCGGGTCGAGCAGGCGGACGGTGACCGGCAGGCCGTCCATCGACTGGAACAGCTCGACGAAGTCGCCCTTCTGCAGCGGCAGGAGGCTGGAGAGGGCGGTCTCGCGGTCCTTGTCGTTGTCCGCGAGGATCAGGTGCTCGACCTCCTTGCGGCGCTCCTCACCGAGGAACATGTGCTCGGTGCGGCACAGGCCGATGCCCTGGGCGCCGTAGCGGCGGGCGCGGTTCGCGTCCTCGGCGTTGTCGGCGTTGGCGCGGACGGCCAGGCGGCGGCGGACGTCGGCGTGCGACATCAGGCGGTGCACGGCCTGGACCAGCCCGCCCTGGACGTCGGCGCCGGCGTGCAGGGTGCCCTCGAAGTACTCGACGACCGGGGACGGCAGCACCGGGACCTCGCCCAGGTAGACCTTGCCGTTCGCACCGTCGATGGAGACCACGTCGCCCTCGTGGACGACCTGGCCGTCGGAGGTGGTGAACTTGCGGTTCTTGGTGTCCACCTCCAGCTCCTCGGCGCCGCAGACACAGGTCTTGCCCATGCCGCGGGCGACGACGGCCGCGTGCGAGGTCTTGCCACCGCGGGAGGTCAGGATGCCCTCGGCGGCGATCATGCCCTCGAGGTCGTCCGGGTTGGTCTCACGGCGGACGAGGATGACCTTCTCGCCGGAGCGGGACCACTTGACGGCGGTGTACGAGTCGAAGACCACCCGGCCGACCGCGGCGCCGGGCGAGGCGGCGATGCCCCAGGCGACCGGCTTGGTCTCGGAGGTGGGCGCGAAGCGCGGGAACATCAGCTGGGCCAGCTGGCTGCCGGTCACCCGGTGCAGCGCCTCGTCGAGGTCGATCAGGCCCTGGTCGACCAGCTGGACGGCGATCCGGAAGGCGGCCGCGGCGGTGCGCTTGCCGACCCGGGTCTGCAGCATCCAGAGCTTGCCGCGCTCGATGGTGAACTCGATGTCGCACAGGTCGCGGTAGTGCGTCTCGAGGGTCTGCATGATGGTCATCAGCTCGTCGTACGACTTCTTGTCGAGCTGCTCGAGGTCGGCCAGCGGCAGGGTGTTGCGGATGCCGGCGACGACGTCCTCGCCCTGGGCGTTCTGCAGGTAGTCGCCGTAGACGCCCTGGGCGCCCGTGGAGGGGTCACGGGTGAAGGCGACGCCGGTGCCGGAGTCCTCGCCGAGGTTGCCGAACACCATGGTGCAGACGTTGACCGCGGTGCCGAGGTCGTTCGGGATGCGCTCCTGGCGGCGGTACAGCCGGGCGCGGTCGCCGTTCCAGGAGTGGAAGACGGCGTAGATGGCGAGGTCGAGCTGCTCGCGGGGCTCCTGCGGGAACTCGCGGCCGGTCTCTCGGAGCACGATGCCCTTGAAGGTCTCGACCAGGGCCTTGAGGTCCTCGGCGGTGAGGTCGAGGTCGTTGGTGGTGCCCTTGGCGTGCTTCGCCTCGTCCAGGGCCTCTTCGAACAGCTCGCCGTCCACGCTCAGCACGGTCTTGCCGAACATCTGGACCAGGCGGCGGTAGGAATCCCAGGCGAAGCGCTCGTTGCCGGCCTGGTCGGCAAGGCCGACCACCGAGGCGTCGGAAAGGCCGATGTTCAGGACGGTGTCCATCATTCCGGGCATCGAGAACTTGGCACCCGAACGGACCGAGACCAGCAGCGGGTTGTCGGCCTGGCCGAGCTTCTTGCCCATCTCCGCCTCGAGCGAGGACAGGTGGGCGCTGATCTCCTCGTGCAGGGAGGACGGCTCACTGCCCGTCTCCAGGAAGACCTTGCAGGCGTCGGTGGTGATGGTGAACCCCGGAGGGACGGGGAGACCCAGGTTGGTCATCTCGGCAAGGTTCGCACCCTTTCCGCCAAGAAGATCCTTGAGGTCCTTGTTTCCTTCGGTGAAGGAGTAAACAAACTTCTGCTGCGCCGCCACGGGTCGGTCTCCTCGCACACGGTTGCCCTGACGCCGGAGAACATACCCATTTCGAAGGCGCTGTCGCGGACCCAATAGGCCGTACGAGCTTCAGAACCAGCCGTGACCCGACAGATCGAATGCCTGACGGGGCGTTCACCTCTGTTGGTGAAATCGTCCGGCTGACGCTAGCGTGTGTTCAAGTAGTGAACACGACGAAACCTGAAGATCACACGATGCCGACGGAGAGTAGCGGCTGATCGTCCACCGTGTTGCCCCGGCTTGATTTCCTGCAGCCAGGTGCACCGATCGGGCGGAAAGCCCCTTCGGGAAGCGATTCGCCCCTTCGGCGCCCTGCACGACCCTGACGGGCCGTCAAGCGACCAGCTTATGTGGCAAGCGTCACGACCGCATCTCAGCAGCCGGGCGTAGCTCGACTACGCCGTTGACTACATTCCGTCTACTCGTAGGTACGTCTCCGTAACCAAAATCCGCCAGAAAGGAGCCCTCTTGGCCAGATCGTCCAAGAGGGCCCGTCCGGGTCGGCAGACGCTCGATTCAGCCCGACTTGGCCAGGCTGTACAGGTCATCCACCAGAGATGTCCGATTCGGCGTCCATGCTGGGGAGCGCGCAGTCGTACGGGTCGTCCAACCAGCCGTCCGGCAGCACCACGCGGTTGTTTCCGCTCGTCCGGCCACGCGGACCGTCGGCGCCGAGCGGCCACACCTGGTCCGGATCGATCAGCGCCAGCGTCTCGCCCAGCTCCGCCAGCGAACTGGAGTTGGCCAGCCGCACCCGCAGCTCGGACCCGACCGAGAAGCCCTTGGTGTACCAGGCGACGTGCTTGCGGAAATCGATCACCCCGCGGGCCTCGTCGTCCAGCCACTCCCCGAGCAGCTGGGCATGCCGCACCATGGCCGTCGCCACCTGCCCGAACGTCGGCCGCGCATAGTCGACCTCGCCCTCGAACACGGCCACCAGGTCCTTGAACAGCCACGGCCGCCCCAGGCAGCCGCGGCCCACCACGACACCGTCGCAGCCGGTCGACCGCATCATCCGCAGCGCATCGTCGGCCGACCAGATGTCGCCGTTGCCGAGCACCGGGATCCCGGCCGGCACCGACTCCCGCAGCCGCGCGATCGCCGACCAGTCCGCCGTACCGCCGTAGTGCTGTGCCGCCGTCCGGCCGTGCAGCGCGATCGCCGAGACGCCCTCCTCCGCACCGATCCGACCGGCGTCCAGGAAGGTGAGGTGGTCGTCGTCGATGCCCTTGCGCATCTTCATCGTCACCGGCAGGTCACCGGCGTTGGACACCGCCTCGCGGAGGATGTCTCGGAGCAGGTTCCGCTTGTACGGCAGGGCCGATCCCCCGCCCTTGCGGGTGACCTTCGGAACGGGGCAGCCGAAGTTGAGGTCGATGTGGTCGGCCAGGCCCTCGTCCGAGATCATCCGCGCGGCCTTGCCGACGGTGACTGGGTCCACGCCGTACAGCTGGATCGACCGCGGCTTCTCGCTCGGGTCGAACCTGATCAACTGCATCGTCTTGGCGTTGCGCTCGACCAGCGCCCGGGTGGTGATCATCTCCGAGACGAAGAGCCCCTTGCCGCCGCTCTGCTCCCGGCACAGGGTGCGGAACGGCGCGTTGGTGATGCCCGCCATGGGCGCCAGCACCACGGGGGGCCACACCTGCATCGGCCCGATGTTCAGGGGTGCGAACTCGGAACCGGCGGACGGGGCGGCATCGACGTGGTCGACCGTGTCGGGCGTGCTGGTCATGCGTGGCAGTCCTCGGAGGAGGGGATCGGGACTCTCCATTGTCCCCTACCCATGGCCCTGCCCGGCGGGCAGTACGAAGGGGGTGGTGGTGGGCTGCTTGGTTGGTGGTGGGCGGCCTGGTGGGCGGTGGGCGGCCTGGTGGGTGGTGGGCGGCTTGGCGGGTGGTCCGGCTTGGTGGGGTGGGGCGTTGGGGTGGTGGGGTGGGGTGGGGTATGGGTCGGGGCCGGTAGGTGGTGGTGAGTGGGCGGGCGGGCTCGGCTCAGGTGGGGCTCACGGTCACTTGGGCCGAGCCGGAGGTGGTGGTGATGTCGACCCGCCGTTGGGAGGCGTCGTCGGAGATGGTCGGGTTGACGTCGAGCGAGCCGGAGGTGGTGTGCGCGGTCACGCGGTAGCGGGTGCCGTCGGTGGGGAGGCTCAACATGAGCTGGCCCGAGGTAGAGGTCAGTGCCACCGATTCCGGCGGACCGGCCAGGGAGAGGATGACCTGGCCCGAGGTGGCGGCGGCCCGGACGGTGGGTGATGTCAGTCCGTGGCCGACGATCTGGCCCGAGGTGGCCTGGGCCCAGACCGCTCCGCTCAGCCTCTCCAGCTGAATCTCGCCGGAGCCGGTCTCCGCATGAACGTCACCGGACAGCCCGCTCGCGCTGAAGGACCCGGAGGTGCCGGAGGAACGGACCGACACACCGCCTCCCACCCGTACGGTCACCACGGCAGCGCAGTGCAGGGCCCGCGGGAAGGTCCGGCAACGGACGGATATTCGGAGCGTTCGGTCGTGCATGCTCTGATTCACCACCGGGCGGGCCAGTGTCCAGGCCGCCGTGGTCTGGACGGTTGTGCGATCCGGCGGACCCGCCTCGATCCTGACCTCGGCGCTCCCGGCATCAATGTCGATCGCAGCCACCGGCGAGAAGTAGGTCTTGTTCTCCGTGGCGTGCTGCTGGGCCAATGTGACGACCGCAGCTGCTCCGGACGCCACCACGACCACGGCGATCACCAGAATGCCGATGGTGCGCCAGACGGACCGGCCGGCGGCGCGGACGGCGTCCATGTCAGCCCACCCCCAGGAAGTGCACCACTGCCAGCACCCGGCGGTGCACGGCATCGGTCGGCGGGAGATCGAGCTTCATGAAGATCGCGTTGATGTGCTTGGCGACCGCACTGTCACTGATCACCAGCGCCGACGCGATCGCCGTGTTGGACCGGCCCTCGGCCATGAGGGCGAGCACATCCCGCTCACGGGGTGTGAGCTTGCCCAGCGGGTCGCGATCCTTGCGGACCAGGAGCTGGGCCACCACCTCCGGGTCGAGGGCCGTGCCGCCCTCGACCACGCGCTGGAGCGCCTCGACGAAGTCGTCGACGTTGGCGACCCGCTGCTTCAGCAGGTACCCGACACCACGGGTGTTGGTCGACAGCAGATCCGCCGCGTACCTCTCCTCCACGTACTGCGACAGCAGCAGTACTCCGACCTCGGGCCACTGCCGCCGGATCACCAGAGCGGCCTTCACCCCCTCGTCCGCGAAGTCCGGTGGCATGCGGACGTCCACCACCACGACGTTCGGACGGTGCTCCTCGACGGCCGCCAGCAGCGCCTCCGCGTCCCCGACCGCGGCGGCCACCTCGTAGCCGACGCTCTCCAAAACCTTGATCAGGCCGACCTGGAGGAGAACGGAGTCCTCGGCGATCACAGCTCGCACGGCAGCTCCACGGTGATAGTGGTGGGGCCCCCGCGGGGGCTGGAGAGAGTCAGAGTCCCGTCCACCGAGGCCGCGCGTTTGCGCAGCCCGGTGAGACCGGTGCCCCGGGAGGCGTCGGCGCCGCCGACCCCGTCGTCGTCGATGACGATGCGGATCACATCGCCCGTGCGTCTGACTGACAGGTCGACGCGGGAGGCACGCGCGTGCCGGGCCACGTTCGCCAGTGCCTCGGAGACGGTGAAGTAGGCCACCGCTTCGACCGCCGGCGGAACACGGGCAGGGAGGTCGACGTCGAGGTGCACCGGAACGGGACTGCGTGCTGCGATGCCGGACAGCGCGGCATCGAGCCCTCGGTCCTCCAGCACCACGGGGTGCAGGCCCCGCACCAGGTCGCGGAGCTCCTCGATCGCAGCCTGGGCCTCCTCATGGGCCTCGACGATCACTTGCATGGCCTCCGGTGGGACGTTCTTCAGGGTGCGCCGGGCCAGTCCCAGATTCATCGCCAGGGACACCAGCCGCTGCTGCGCCCCGTCGTGCAGATCCCGCTCTATCCGGCGGCGCTCCGCGTCCGCCGCGTCGACGACGCCGGCACGGCTCTCGGCGAGGCTCTCCACACGCTGTGCGAGCAACTCGGCGCGGTTCGGACCGAGCAGGGACCGCGCCGCCCATTCCTCGGCCGCCGCCACCCGGCGCGCCGCCCAGGAAGCAGCGAGGAGCAGCAGCAGGCCGCCGACCGTGACCCAGCCGAGCACGGTCGTCCAGCCCGGCCCCGAGTGCAGCGGGTGATGGGCCGGCAACGCCCACACCCACACGAGGACGCTCGCCATGGCGAGGCCGATGCCCCATCCCGCGAGCACCAGCAGCGCCCCGGTGGCGAGCAGCGGCGCCACCACCAGGTGGTAGGCCGCCTGGCGCCAGGTCATACCGGCTCTGAGCCGTGCCGACCAGCCCGCCTCGCTCGGCAGGCGGCCGGGGATCCGCACACCCCGCAGGGCGGCGAACCGGTTGCGCTGGGCCGCCGACAGCAGATCGAGGCAGACGAGCACGAGGATGAGCAGGGGCCCGAAGCTCTTGACGTCAAGGGTGGTCAGAAGGACGGGAAGGGAGAGCGGGATCCCGGCAGCGATGAGCAGGGTGTCCTGCCGGGCCTCGTACGCCCATGGCGCGTACCGAAGCCAGGCGGCACGTCGGCGCCACGGGCCGTGGCGGCCCGCCGGGGCCTGGCGAAGGTGGAGCGCTGAGTCCGACATGCGGGAAAGGCTAGTTGGCGGTCGATCAGCTCCACCATGTCGCCTGCTTCAGTCTTCGGGGTGTACCTGGCTACACCCCGAAAACGGATGCCTGCGCTAACGACGAGTCGGCCTCGGATCGCGAGTCTTGTCGGCATGACGAACACGAACCAGCAGGACATCGAGCTCGTGCAGGGCCGGGCGGCCGCACCGGGCGGCGGAGTGCACTCACCGGGGGTCGACGATCCGTCGGCGGCCGGCAACCCCCTGGCCGGCTTCGGCCCGTGGTCGGTGCGGTGCGCCTCGGGCCGTCGCGGGCGCGCCGCTCTGGAGATCTACGAGGACGGCGAGTTGTTGGACGTCATGGTCTCCACGGCGCTCGGCGACGGCTTGCTCCGCGGGGCCCGGCGCTGCGCGGTCGGATCCGCCGGCACCGACGCCTTCGCCTGGGGCAGACTCCCGTCGGACGGCACGGTCCCCCCGGTGGTCTTCACGGCGGGGTGGCTCACCCGGCGCAGTCATGCCGCTCGTGCGGTGCCGGTTCTGGGTCGTTTCTGGCTCGCGCGGTGCACGGCCGACGCGATCACCGGAGTGGCAGTCCGTCAGAGTGACGGTCTGGTGGCCCGGTTGCCGGCGAGGCAGGCGTCATGAATGTGCACCGCCTCCTGATCGGCTGCGGCGTCGTGCTGCTCCCCTGGGCGGGGGTCCTGGCGGTCGGGGGTCTCCCCGGCTGGGCACTCCTCGACACGGTCGAGGCGGCAGCGCTGGTGATGGCAGGGTCGCTGCTGTCAGCGGGCCGGGCCGGTCACCGCCTGCCGGCCCTGCTCGCCGCGGTGCTGCTCGTCGGTGACGCACTCTGCGACACCGCTTCGGCCGATTGCCGGGCCGAGCTGGTCTCCTCCGTCGCGATGGCCCTCGCCGCCGAGCTGCCACTGGCGTTCCTCTGCGGCTTGCTCGCCCTGGGCGCCGGTGGCCGGCCCCACGACACCGCCTCGACAGGTCGGTGCGTCCTGCTACGCCCCAGCTCGAGAGAGAGTCGCCAGCGCCTCCAGCCTGCGCCGGGTCTCGTCGTCCTGCGGGGTGTAGGCGACCAGCCGGGGGCCGAGCCGCGGCCCGAGCCAGAGGTTGGTGTACTCGAACCGCAGGAGTCCCCCGTCGGGCAGCAGGAACCGCTTCAGCCCGTTGCCCAGCCCCGCGACCTCGTGCTGCTGCCAGACCGCCTCGAACTCGGGGGACGCCTGGCGCAGCCTGGCCACGAGCGTCTTCCAGGCCGGCTCGGCTCCGTGGTCCGCCATGGCCGCCCGGAATCGCGCCACCATGCTCGTCCTGGCCTCGTCGAGGTCGACGAGCGACCGCTGGAAGAAGGAGTCGGTGAACAGCAGCCACATGAGGTTGCGGTCCTCGAACGGGAGCTCGTCCAGGTCCCCGACGATCCAGGTGTACGGGCGGTTGTAAGCGAGCACGTCGTAGCGGTTGTTGAGCACTGCGGCGGGCATGGGGTCGATCTGTGTGAGCAGGAGGCGGATCGCCGGAGTGACGGTGGAGCACTCGACCACCGGCGAAGGGTCCTCCGAGCCGGCCAGCACGAAGAGGTGGGCGCGCTCCGTGGGGTCGAGCATCAGCGCACGCGCGACCGAGTGGAGGACCTGCGCCGATACCTGGATGTCACGTCCCTGCTCGAGCCAGGTGTACCAGGTGACACCCACCGTTGCGAGCTGCGCCACCTCCTCGCGACGAAGCCCCGGCGTCCGGCGGCGACCGGTCACCGGCAGACCCACCTGCTCGGGCGAGATCCGCTCACGCCTGCTGCGGAGGAAGGCCGCGAGCTCGTGGCGTCGCTGGGCCGCCGACTGAGCGGCGCCGATCCGCCCGTACTCGACCGGGTCGAGGACGGGGGCGGGGGCGGGGGCGGTCGTCGCGGTGGTAGCCATGCTGCCAAGCATGCGCCTTCGCGGAGACGGTTGCCAGGTACTCGTTATACCTGGATAAACACTGTCTGGTACCAGGGTCAAGCAGGCCGGATCGTGGTAGTCGTGACTCAACAACTCACCCTTCCACGGATCACTGTCCGCACGGCGACGACGTCCTCCCTCGGTGTGGCGGGTCTCGTGACCGTACTTCTCGGCGCCTTCCTCCCGATGCTCGACTTCTTCATCGTCAACGTCGCCCTGCCGACCATTGACCGGGATCTCGCCGCCGGTCCGGCGGTGCTCGAACTGGTCGCGGCGGGCTACGGCATCGCCTTTGCCGTCCTGCTCGTCCTGGGCGGGCGACTCGGTGATGCGTTCGGGCGACGGCGGCTGTTCATCGCCGGCGCCGGCGCGTTCGCGCTGACGTCGCTGGCCTGCGGCCTGGCGCCCACCGCCTGGGCCCTGGTCGCGGCCCGTGTGGCCCAGGGGGCGTCCGCGGCACTCCTGCTGCCCCAGGTGCTGGCGACGATCACGGCTGCCAGCACGGGTGCGCAGCGCGCCCGGGCCTTGAGCATCTACGGAGCCGTGGGCGGCGTCTCGGTCGTGATCGGCCAGGTCCTGGGCGGCATGATGGTCTCCGCGGACCTCTTCGGCACCGGCTGGCGTGCGGTGTTCCTGCTGAACGTCCCGTTCGCGCTGCTGACCGCTGTCCTCGCGGTGTCCCACGTCCCCGAGACGAGGGCGCCGCACGCGGCCGGGGTCGACCTGCTCGGCACGGGGCTGCTGACCGCCGCCCTGCTCGCGCTGTTCGTCCCGCTGATGGAGGGCCGCGCCGTGGGGTGGCCGCTCTGGACGTGGCTGTCCCTGGGCGCCTTCCCGCTCCTCGCCGCGGCGTTCGTCGCCGTGGAACGCAGGACCGAGCGATCGGGCCGCGTCCCGCTGGTTCCGCCGTCGCTGCTCCGGATCCCCGAGATGCGCCACGGCCTGGGTATCGCGCTGCCGTACTTCACCGGCTTCGGCGGCTTCATGTTCGTCGTCGCGATCATGCTGCAGCAGGGCCTGCGGCTGGGGCCGGTCGCAGCGGGGTGGGCCCTGGTGCCGATGGCCACCGGCTACTTCGTCGCCTCGCTGTCCGGGCCCCGGCTCATCGGGCGCTTCGGCAGCCGCGTGATCACCGCCGGCGCAGTTGTCCAGGGCGCGGGCCTGCTCACCCTGATGGCGACCGTCCTGGCCGACTGGTCCGACTTCTCCCCCCTGCGGATGCTTCCTGGGGTGGCGCTGGCAGGGATCGGCCAGGGGCTGATCGGTACGCCGCTGTTCCGCGTGGTCCTGTCCAAGGTCCCCGCGGAGCGGGCCGGCGTCGGCAGCGGTGTATTGGCGACCGCGCAGCAGTCGAGCCTGGCGCTCGGGGTGGCCACGCTCGGGACTTTGTTCCTCGCCCTCGCCCCCGGGCTCGGGATCGCCCACGCCCTGGCCCTCGTCCTGGCCCTGCAGTTCGGAGGTTCGCTGGTCATCGCAGGTCTGAGCGCACGGCTTCCCCGGTCGGTGGGGTGATGCCAGACGCTCGGGCCGCGGGAAAACAGGGAGCCGGGTGGCGATCCCGGGTGGGAGGATGACCGCATGACCACCGCCTCTCCCACAGACCCGACCGACGCCCGAACCCGCGAGGAGTTGGAGTCCGTCGTGGCCTCGGGAGGCCGTCCCCGCTATCTGCTGTTCTGGGGTCACCGCCCCGAGCCCGACGGGCGGATCGGTGCCGGTTCGTTGAGTCAGTGGTGGCCGTCGTCGTTCACCGTCGAGGGCGTGACCTACCGATCTGCCGAGCACTGGATGATGGCCGGCAAGGCCAGGATGTTCGGCGACGAGGGGACGCGCGAGCGGATCCTGAACGCCCGGACGCCCGGTGAGGCGAAGAAGCTCGGACGGCTGGTGAGCGGCTTCGACGAGCAGCGCTGGACGGCCGAGCGGTTCGAGCTGGTCGTGGAGGGGAACGTGGCCAAGTTCTCGCAGGACGAGGACCTGCGGTCCTATCTGCTGGGGACCTCTCGGCGGGTACTCGTGGAGGCGAGCCCGCTCGACCGGCTCTGGGGCATCGGGCTCGCCGCCGACCACGAGCACGCCACCCGACCCTCCCAGTGGCGTGGCCTCAATCTGCTGGGCTTCGCCCTGATGGAGGCCCGGACCCGGCTCGCCGGCTGACCGCACCCCCGCGCCAACCCCCGCACCAACCCCCGCGCCAACCCCGACTCGCCGCGCCACCGACGTCGCCACCGGACCTCACCGGCGCATCGCACGAACACCCGCATCAACCGCCCGACGCCCCGCCGTTGTCCGGTCCGGCCGAGCCGCACAGCCCGGCAAATCGATCTCCCGACCGTCAACCTGCTTCGCTCACACCACCGTTCATCGAAAGACAGCGGACTCACGCCTGTAACACGACTGCCGTATCGCTTCGCGAGGATGGCTCGCAGGCAGGGCCAGGGGCCGGCGGGCGGCCCCGCGGCGGAGAGGGCTGGTCGGCGGCGATGACGGTGCAGGAGCTGGGCGAGACGACAGCGGGCATCCTGGCGATGCGAGCGGAGCTGGACGAACTGCTGCGAGCCCGGCAGTACGCCACGCAGCGCGAGCGGCGGCTGGCCGAGGCCGTCCGCGCGGCCGGCGAGCCGGACCGCGCCCACGGCTACGCACAACCGCATCGCCACCCGGATCCCGAGCTCCTGCGACAACTCGTGCAGGCCCAGACGTTGAGGGAGGGCCTCGGCGCCCGGTGCCTGGAGTTGAGCGAACGCCTGTTGGCCCTGGAGGACATGCTCCGGCACGGCGGAGTACCCATCCCCCGGCAGGGGGACGGCGGCCCCACAGCTCCGGCTTCGACACCACCGTCCACAACGGGAGTACCGACCGGGCCGACCGGGCCGACGGGGTCAGCGCCTACGACGACGCAGGCAGCAGCACCGAGGCGCAAGCGTCCGACCGGTGCTCGGTTCGGCGGCGTCTACGAGGAGTCGGCCGACGCTCCGGACCAGGCCGCAACCACAGCCGGCACGGCAGCGGGAGCAGGGCTTTCGGACCTCGGCGTGGGCCGTCCGACCACTGCCACCGTGCGCGGCGCCCGGTTCGGCGGTGTCCGACAGACGTCATCGGAAGACGGGGCAGGCCAACACGGACACACCACCGGCGGCCCCGACGGGGATTCCGCCGAGGCCCGGCCGGGCGCATCCAGCCGTACGGGGCAGGCCGCTGCCGCACCGAACACCCCACCGCGGCCGCGCGCCGACCACGAGATCGCCGCGCTGGCCGGGAGGATCACGGAGTTGCACCGTCGCGGCGCAGCACAGGAGTCCGCGGCGATCGCGGCACAGGCCGCCGTCACGCTGGCGCCCGCGGACGTCGTCCGGCTGGCCGGCCACCTGCGCGCGGGCGGTCCGTACGGCGCGTCAGGCTATCTGGCCCGGGCCACGGCGCTCGGCCACGCCCGGCAGGCGGCCGACACGCTGGCCGAGCTGCGCAGGGCAGGACTGGTGGACGAGGCCGCTGAGTTGTTCCACGCACTCTGGGGTCTGCCGGCCTCTGCGCTCCCCGATCTGCTGGCCGCTCTTGAGCAGGCGGGGCAGGCCGCCGACGGGCAGACCCTGCTCTGGGAGTGGGCCTCAGCTCCCCCGGGAGAACTCGCCGGGCTCGCAATCGGGTTGTCGGCGGCCGGCCGCGACGGCGATGTCCGGGCCCTGCTGCGCCAGACCGCGGGCCGCCCGGTCGCCGAGGTCTGCGCGACCGTCGGTGAACTGGCGGCCGGGCACGGCACAGCCGATGGCTCCTCGACGGCGGACGGGGGCGGCGCTGCCCACGCCCGTTCCGGCGGTTCCGGGGAGGTGGGCCGGTTCGCCGGTCTGGCCTCCCAACTGGTGCGGGAGGTGGCGACGATGAGGTCCGCTGCAGACCTCGGCGACTTCGCGAAGGCACTCGTCGATCAACCTGCCCTGTACGGGACGCTGCTGGACGCCGTGACGGCACTGGACGAGGGCAGGTCCCGCAACGCGTTGGCGGTACTCCGCACGGCGGGGCTGCCGACCGCCGCTCCCGCCGGGCGGCCCGGCCGGCTCCGCGGCCGCCGCTGACCTGCGACGCACCGACGCACCGACCACCCCACGCACGCACGCGCACGCCCACACACCCGCATCCGCATCCGCATCCGCATCCGCACCTGACGCTGCCCCGCCCCCGGACACACGTCGGCCCCCTCTGTTCCGTCCCCGCACACGGCAGGACGGACGGAGGGGGCCGACGGAGCAACCGGCGAAGCCGAGACCCGAATCCGGGCCCCGGGGCCGGGGGGGCGGGGGGCGGCCGCGCCGGCCCCGCGGCGCGGGCGCGGGGGCGCGGGGGGGGGCCCGCCGCGCCCGCCGCGCGGGGGCGGGCCGGCGCTCGCGC
>NZ_JBHWBW010000108.1:0-19984 GCF_042735675.1 Kitasatospora sp. NPDC059571 | reverse complement strand
CCCGGCGGGGCCCGCGGTCACTCCCGGCCGAGCCCGGCCTCCACGTCCCTGACCACCCGCCACATCGGGGTGCCGCGGCGGGTGATGACGACGACCACGTCGTCCTCCTCCTGCGCCGCATCGGCCGGGGCGTTCGAGGACCAGGCCCCGGTCACGTAGGCCAGCGCGTGGTCCATCTCCACCGAGGCGTCGCCCTTGCCGTCGGCGCGCAGCCACGAGCGCAGCGCGTGGTTGTGCGCGGCCACCACGGCCGAGGCGACCACGTCGGCGCGCAGGGTGCCGTCGCGGCGGGCCGCGAAGCGGCCGCGCAGATAGGCGGCGAGGGTCCGCTCGTAGCGCCAGACGACCGAGAGCTCGTAGGTGCGCAGCCCGGGGACCTGCTTGGTGAGGCGGTAGCGCTGCACCGAAAAGGTGGGGTTCTCGGCGTACATCCGCAGCACCAGGCGGGCGGCGTCGCAGACCCGCACCACGGGGTCGTCGCCGTCCTCGCTGGCCTCCAGGAAGGCGGTCATGTCCGCCAGGCACTGCTCGTGGTCGGGGAAGACCACGTCCTCCTTGGAGGGGAAGTAGCGGAAGAACGAGCGGCGGCCGACGCCGGCCACCCGGACGATGTCGTCGATGGTGGTCTGCTCGTAGCCGCGCTCCAGGAACAGCTGGAACGCCGCCGCGATCAGGGAGTCCCGCATGGCGGGCTTCACGGTGGCCGCGGCGTCCGGCTCGGGCTTCTGGGCGTCGGTCATGGCGTGAACTTAGCACCGACCCGGGCCGAATGGCACTCAGTGCTGCTGCCAACCGGCATCAAGGCCCCCACTGCCCCGGCCACGTGCCCTGGCGGATGGCTCTGACTGAGAGCTAATATCGATGACATGGCCACCCAGGACCCCTCGGGCGAGCTGGCCGAGCTGCTGGTCGGCATCCAGCGGCTGCTGCGCCGGCGGTTGCGCCGCGGACTGACCGTGCCGCGCCTGCGCGGCGCGCAGGTGGAGCTGCTGCGGCTGGTCGCGGCCTCCCCCGGCATCCGGGTGTCCGCCGCGGCCCGGGAGCTCTACCTCGCCGGCAACTCCGTCTCCACGCTGGTCAACCAGCTCGTGGCGGCCGGCCTGCTGCGGCGCGAGACCGACCCGGACGACCGGCGGGCCGCGCGGCTGCACACCACGGACGAGGCGGTGGCCAGGCTGGGCGCCTGGGACGCCCGGCGCCGCACCCTGGTCGGCGAGCAGTACGCCCGGCTCCCGGCCGCCGACCGCGACAGCATCGCGGCGGCACTGCCCGCCCTGCGCCGGCTGGCGGCGGGGCTCCGCGAGGAAGGGGACACGCCATGAGCGCGGAACGAGGTGCACCGTCGGCGGCCCCGCCGGGGGCCGGCCTCGCGGTCGACTGCACGGGGCTGGCCTACTCCTTCGGCGACACCCGGGCGGTGGACGGGCTGGACCTGGCCGTGCACGGCGGCGAGGTGTTCGGCCTGCTCGGGCCGAACGGCGCCGGCAAGACCACGGCGATCCGGGCGATCACCACGCTGCTGCCGTCCGGGGCGGGGATGGTCCGGGTGTTCGGGCACGACTGCGCCCGGGAGCCGATGGCCGTCCGCCGGCTGCTCGGCTACGTACCGCAGCAGCTGTCCGCCGACGCCAACCTGACCGGGCGCGAGAACGTCGACCTGTTCGCCCGGGTCTTCGACGTGCCGCGCCGCGAGCGGGCCGCCCGGGTCGCCCAGGCACTCGCCGCGGTCGACCTCGCCGAGGCCGCCGACCGGCTGGCCGGCACCTACTCCGGCGGCATGGTCCGCCGGCTCGAACTCGCCCAGGCGCTGGTCAGCGCGCCGCGCCTGCTCATCCTCGACGAGCCCACCATCGGGCTGGACCCGATCGCGCGGGACGGCGTCTGGGACCGGATCCACCGGGTCCGGGCGGCGACCGGGATGACCGTGCTGGTCACCACCCACTACATGGAGGAGGCCGACGAGCACTGCGACCGGATCGGCCTGATGCACCGCGGCCGGATCCGGGCCGTCGGCACACCCGAGGAGCTGCGGGCCGGGCTGGCCCGCGAGGGCGACCGCGCACCGACCCTGGAGGACGTCTTCCGCCACTACTCCGGCAGCGCGCTGGCCGGTGGCGGCCCGGACGAAGGAGGCGATTTCCGCGATGTCCGACGCACCCGCCGTACCGCGTCCCGGGTCGGCTGACCCGGTGCCCGACCTGGACCTGCTGCTCCGTCCGCCGCCGGCCCGCCCGGCCTGGCGGGTGGTGCCGGCCCGCACCTTCGCGATGTGCGCGGTGGAGCTGCAGAAACTCCGCCACGACCGCAGTGAGCTGTACACCCGCGCGGTGCAGCCGGCCCTCTGGCTGCTGATCTTCGGCGAGACCTTCACCCGGATCCACGCCGTACCCACCGGCGGCATCCCGTACCTCGACTTCCTGGCACCGGGGATCATCGCCCAGTCCGCGATGTTCATCGCGATCTTCTACGGCATCATGATCATCTGGGAGCGGGACTCCGGCGTCCTCACCAAGCTGCTGGTCACCCCGACGCCCCGGGCCGCGCTGGTCACCGGCAAGGCGTTCGCCGCCGGGGTGAAGGCGCTCGTCCAGGCCGCCGTGGTGGTGCTGATCGCGGCACTGCTGGGGGTCGCGATGACCTGGAACCCGCTGCGGCTGGCCGGGGTCGCGGTCGCCGTGGTGCTGGGATCGGCGTTCTTCTCCTGCCTGTCCATGTCGATCGCCGGGATCGTGCTGACCCGGGACCGCCTCATGGGCATCGGACAGGCCATCACCATGCCGCTGTTCTTCGCCTCCAACGCGCTCTACCCGGTGGCCGTCATGCCGGGCTGGCTCCAGGCCGTCAGCAAGGTGAACCCGCTCAGCTACGAGGTCGACGCCCTGCGCGGCCTGCTCCTCGGCACCCCCGCCCACCTCGGCGCGGACTTCGGCGTCCTGGTGCTGGCCGCCGGGGCCGGCATCGCCGCCGCCTCCGCCCTGCTCGGCCGCCTCGCCCGCTGACCCGGACCCGCCGCACCGGCGGGCCCGGTGCACCGGCCGCCCGGCGCACGGGCGGCCGGACCGGGGGCCGCCCACCCCCTAGACTGCGCGCCATGAACGCCATGCCGCAGGAGCAGCTCGAACGCCTGGTCGCCCTCTCCGCCGGGAGCTACCTCCTGGTCACCACCTACAAGAAGGACGGGACGGGCGTGCCGACCCCCGTCTGGGTGGTGCGCGACGGCGACGCGCTGGGCATCTGGACGGTGGCGGACTCCTGGAAGGTCAAGCGGATCCGCAACCGCGGCGACGTCCTGGTCGGCCCGTGCGACGTGCGCGGCAACCCGACCGGCGAGCAGGTGCCGGCCACCGCGGAGATCTGCGCCCCCGAGCGGACGGCCGCCTACCGCACGCTGCTGCGCCAGAAGTACGGACTGCTCGGGGTCGTCACGCTGCTCGGCAGCCGGATCCGGCGCGGTGAGCACGGGACGGTCGGTATCCGGATCACCCTGAAGGGCTGACTCCCGGGCCGGCGCAGCGGGTTGGCGGCAGCGCCGACCGGCCACCCGGGGTCCGACGGGGTGGCCGCGCGGCGGTAGCATGCGGCCGCCCCGGCCAGAACCGGGCACGGCGCCGGTGCGTCTCGGAATCCAGCGGTTCCGCAGACCCGCGCCGACCGGACGACCCGAAGGGCTGACTCGTGATGACTCGCCGCCGCTCCCTCGCCGCCGCTCTCGCCCTCGCCGCTCCCCTGGTGGTGGCCGGCTGCAACGACCCCTCCGGTGGAGCGGGTGACGCCACCGGCATCACCGCGGTCTCCGCCCCGCCCTCGTCCGCCGCGACCGCCTCCGGGGCGGCCACCGCAGCCCCGACCACCGCGACCGGCACCCCGCGGCCGAGCGCCACCCGGACCGGGGCGACCCGCTCGCCCCCCCCCACCGCGGGCGGCGGCGGGGGCGGCGGCTCGGAGTTCTGCATCAACCCGGTGCTGAGCGTCACCAAGTCCACCGCGGACGGCGCGGCGGGCACCCTGGTGCAGCGGTTCGTGCTGACCAACACCGGCTCGGCGCCCTGCTCGATCCACGGCCGGCCCACCGTCGTCCCGTACGGCCCGTCGCTGCCGGTCATCTCGGTCGGCGCCATCCCGGCGGGCTTCGGCGGGCTGGGCGGCAGCGGCGGCACCCTGGTGCTGCCGCCGGGCGGCACCGCCGCCTTCTTCCTCAAGTGGAGCGACGTGCCGGTCGGCGACGGCCCGTGCCCGCACGCGGCCGGCTTCGCCTTCCGTGCGCCGCTGGACCCGCTGGCCGACGCCGACAAGAACGTACCGTTCGCCTTCCAGCCCTGCGGGTCGTCGGTGCAGGTCTCCGAGGTGCTGCCCGCCTCCGTCACCGGCTGACGTCACCGGCCGGCCCGGCACCGCACCGGCCGACACCGCCGGCCGGCCGGTGCCGCACCGCGGGCGTCACCCCCGGAAGGCCTCCGGGCGCTCCGGGGAGGCCTTGGCGAGCGCCTCGGTGACCGCGTCGACGCCCGCGCGCAGCCCGTAGACCGGCGAGTCGGGCTGCTGGCGCCAGGACTCGTCGAGGCCGCCCGCGTCCACCGTGTCGAAGCCCAGCTCGTCGATCAGGGCCCGCACGGCCCGCTTGGCCGCCTCGTCGTCGCCCGCCACCGGTAGCGCCATCCGGTCGGGGTCGCCGGCGGGCAGCGGCCGGTCCAGGAGGTCCTGGGCGTAGGTGCCGTTGAACGCCTTCACCACCGGGTGGCCGAGGTGCTGCTCCGTCCAGCGGCTCTCCGTCAGGCCGTCCTCGATGGCGGCGATCCGGCCGTCGCGCTGGCGCGGATAGTAGTTGCCGGTATCGATGACGACCACGCCCTCGGCCGCCTCGTCGAACAGGCCCGACGGCAGGTCCGGCACGGCCTTCAGCGGAACGGTGACGACCACGACCTGGGCACCGCGGGCCGCCTCGGCCACCGCGACCGGGGTCGCTCCGGTCTCCTCCGCCAGTGCGGTCAGCGTCTGCGGCCCGCGCGAGTTGGCGACCGCGACCTCGTGGCCGAGGGCGGTCAGCCGCCGGGTGAGGTTGCCGCCGATGTTGCCCGCGCCGATGATGCCGATCTTCATGCCGTCCTCCAGTGCCGTGCGGCCGGTGTACCGCACCGGACCCCAACCGCCCCGTCCCGCCGCCTATTTCCGCCGGCACGGATTCACTCGGACGAGGGATGCGGGCACGGACCGGCGGCCGGCGGGGTCGCGGCCTGACGGACCGTCGGCACCCTGCCGGGGCCGGCCGGCCCCGGCAGGATCCCCGACCCGCATCCGATCGATCACCCTGCGTAACCTTCCGAGTGGCGCGTGAGCGGCTCGGGACACCGGCCCGGCCCACCGCCCGGCCTGCCGGGTGCCTGACAGCTTTGTCCGCCGGCGGGCCATTCAGCGCCTCTTCTTGCGGCCTGGGGCCCCTTGCACAGGAAGAAAATCCGCCGTATACGATCGCTACTGGATTATCTTCCCCTCCGATGGGTACCGGCAGCGCGTTCGACGGTGCACTATGGAAGCCAGACGTGCCGTCCCCGCCACTACCGACAGATACCTCCCCACTCCCCCAGGGCCCGGCCGGCACGGCGTAGCGCGGGTCATCCCCGGCGGCCACCCATCGCCGGTCCGCCGCTCGGCGGCGGTACCCGCGCAGACGCGGAGGAGTGCGGGCGCACTCCCGGATCACCCCCGGGCGACGCCTCCTCGCCACGCGACCCGTCGGCGCGGACGCCGCAGCGGCCGCGGCCGGGAGACCGCCGAGCGGTCCCGTCCCGGTCCGCACGCCGCCGCCCCGGCCGCCCGGCCGGTGCCGGCGCAGCGTTCACGAGGGCGAACGCACGACCCCCGCTCAGTGAGGAGCGACGATGACCGCCAAGCAGGACCCCCACACACCCGCCGGCACGGCGGCGTATCTGCGCTGCTACCCGTACGACCGCTGGCAGGTGGACTTCCACGTCCGCGCGATGGAGGAGCACGCGCACCGGCTCGGCCTGCAGTACCCGCAGCTCTTCCTCGACAACGGTGTGTCGTCGCGGGCCGTCCGGCCGCAGCTGAAGGCCCTGCTCTCCCAGGTGGCCATGGGCCGCTTCAGCACGGTGCTGATCCCCGGCCGGTGGACGTTCTCGCTGGACGACCACACCTCGGCGGCGGTCATGGGCTTCCTGCACGAGATGGGCACCACCGTGGTGGAGCTGCCCCGGCGCCGCTCGGCTCCCCGCACGGCCTGATCTCCGGAAATTCCCGGGCACCCGGCAGGACCGGGCGCCCGGTTCGGCGTGTCACGGCCGCGCAGTGCCCCCTGACGCCCGGCAGGCGCCCCGCGTACGGCGGGCCGGCCCCGGGCGGGCCCGGCCGGCCTTGGCAGCCGCCGCCGCTCCCCGTAGAGTCCTGGCGATCATGGGACGCCGCACCCCGGCCGGCGCGGCCGCCCCCGCCGCCTCCCCGGACGCCCAGGAGACCCCGAATGAAGCTGCTCCGTGTCGGCCCCGCCGGCGGCGAACGACCCGCCCTGCTCGACGCGGCGGGCCGCCTGTACGACCTCTCGGGGCTCACCGACGACATCGACGGGGCATTCCTGGCCTCCGGCGGCCCGGAGCGGGTGCGGGCGGCGCTGGCGGTCGGGCGGCTGCCCGTACTGGACGGGGAGGGGCTGCGGATCGGCGCCCCGGTGGCCCGGCCGGGCAAGGTCGTCTGCATCGGGCTGAACTACCGCGACCACGCGGCGGAGACCGGCGCGGCGGTCCCGTCCCGGCCGGTGGTCTTCCTGAAGGACCCGTGGACGGTGGTCGGTCCGAACGACCCGGTGCTGATCCCCCGCGGCTCCACCCGGACCGACTGGGAGGTGGAGCTGGCGGTGGTGATCGGCCGCACCGCCCGCTACCTGGACTCCCCCGCCCGCGCGGCCGAGGTCATCGCGGGCTACGCGATCAGCCACGACGTCTCCGAGCGGGAGTTCCAGTTCGACTACTCCGGCCAGTGGGACCTCGGGAAGTCCTGCGAGACCTTCAACCCGCTCGGGCCCTGGCTGGTCACCCCGGAGGACGTCCCGGACCCCCAGGCCCTGGCCCTGCGGCTGAGCGTCGACGGCGTGCTGCGCCAGGACGGCAGCACCAAGGACATGATCTTCGACGTCCCGTACCTGGTCTGGTACCTCAGCCAGTACCTGGTGCTGCACCCCGGCGACGTGATCAACACCGGCACCCCGGCCGGCGTCGCCCTCGGCCGGCCCGACACCCCGTACCTGCGCCCCGGCGACACCGTCGAGCTCACCGTCGACAGCCTCGGCCGGCAGTCGCAGACCTTCGCCGCGGCCTGAGCCGCACGCGGGCGCCACCGCAGGGATCGCCCCGTCCGGAGATCCGCGACATCCGCCGGCGGCGGCCGACCGGACGGTACCTTCGGGACGGGCAGCGCCGTCGCGGGACGGACGGCGGGTGCATGACGGGCGGTCAGGCGGCCCGTGCGCCGGCCGGCGGCCCCCGACCGAGGAGGTGAGCCGATGCGCGTCGCCCTGTTCATCACCTGCTTCAACGACACGCTGTACCCCGGCACCGGGCGGGCCGTGGTCCGGCTGCTGGAGCGGCTCGGCCACCGCGTCGACTTCCCGCAGGCCCAGACCTGCTGCGGGCAGATGCACTACAACAGCGGCTACCGGCCGGACGCGGTGCCGCTGGTGCGGCGCTTCACCGAGGCGTTCGCCGGGTACGACGCGATCGTCACGCCGTCCGCCTCCTGCGCCGGGACGGCCCGCCACCACCACGCCGTGCTGGCCGCCGGGTCCGGTGATCGCGCGCTCGGCGCAGCGGTCGCCGCCACCGCACCGAAGGTGTACGAGCTCACCGAGTTCCTGACCGACGTGCTCGGGGTGACCGACGTGGGCGCCCACTACCCGCACCGGGTCGCCTATCATCCGACCTGCCACTCGCTGCGGGTGCTGCACCTCGGCGACCGGCCGCTGCGGCTGCTGCGCGCCGTGTCGGGCATCGACCTCGTCGAACTGCCGGCCGCCGACTCCTGCTGCGGCTTCGGCGGGACCTTCGCGCTGAAGAACGCCGACACGTCCACCGCGATGCTCGCCGACAAGATGCGGGCCGTCCTCGACGTCGGCGCCGAGGTGCTCTGCGCCGCCGACAACTCCTGCCTGACGCACATCGGCGGCGGCCTCGCCCGGCTGCGCACCGGGGTGCGGACGGTCCACCTGGCGGAGATCCTGGCCCCGGCGGAGGGTGTGGCGTGAACACCGTCTGGCTGGGCTCGCCGTCCTTCCCGGAGGCGGCCCGCACCGCGCTCGCCGACCCGGTGCTCCGCCGCAACCTGCGGCGCGCCACCGGCACGATCCGCGACAAGCGGCTCGCCGTCACCGCCGAACTCGACGACTGGGAGCGGCTGCGCGAGGCCGGCGAGGCCATCAAGCGCCGTACCCTGCGCCATCTCGACCACTATCTGGAGCAGTTGGAGCGCGGTGTCACCGCGGCCGGCGGCACCGTGCACTGGGCGCGCGACGCGGCCGAGGCCAACCGGATCGTCACCGGCCTGGTGCGGGCCACCGGCGAGCGCGAGGTGGTCAAGGTCAAGTCGATGGCCACCCAAGAGATCGGCCTGAACGAGGCGCTGGCCGAGGCCGGCATCGCCGCCCACGAGACCGATCTCGCCGAGCTGATCGTGCAGTTGGCCGACGACCGGCCCTCGCACATCCTGGTGCCGGCGATCCACCGGGGCCGGGCCGAGATCCGGGACATCTTCCGCACCAGGATGGCCGCGTACGGGCGGCCGGCGCCCGACGGCCTCACCGACGAGCCCCGGGCGCTCGCCGAGGCCGCCCGGCTGCACCTGCGGGAGAAGTTCCTCCGGGCGAGGGTCGCCGTCTCCGGCGCCAACTTCGCCGCCGCGGACACCGGGACGGTCGTGGTGGTGGAGTCCGAGGGCAACGGGCGGATGTGCCTGACCCTGCCGGAGACGCTGATCACCGTGATGGGCATCGAGAAGGTCGTCCCCGCCTTCACCGACCTGGAGGTCTTCCTCCAGCTGCTGCCGCGGTCCTCGACCGGCGAGCGGATGAACCCGTACACCTCGATGTGGACCGGCACCGCGGACGGCGACGGGCCGCGGGACTTCCACCTCGTCCTGCTCGACAACGGCCGGACGGCGACGCTGGCGGACCCGGTCGGCCGCCAGGCGCTGCACTGCATCCGCTGCTCGGCCTGCCTGAACGTCTGCCCGGTGTACGAGCGCGTCGGCGGCCACGCGTACGGCTCGGTCTACCCCGGTCCGATCGGCGCGGTGCTGACCCCGCAGCTGGTCGGCGTGGAGCACGCGGCGTCGCTGCCGTTCGCCTCGACGCTCTGCGGGGCCTGCTACGAGGCCTGCCCGGTGCGGATCGACATCCCGGAGGTACTGGCCCATCTGCGGGCCGCGGTGGTGGCCGCCGAACGGGCCCGCCGCCGGGTGCCGTCCGCCGAGGCGCTCGCGATGCGGGCCGCCCGGGCGGTGCTGGAGTCGCCGGGCCGGTTCGCCGCCGCACAGCGCGCGGGCGCCCTCGCCGCCAGGCTGCCGGGTCTGCCGCCGCGGCGGCTGCCCGGTCCGCTCGGCGGCTGGACGGACGCCCGGGACGTCCCGGCGCCGGCCGCCGAGTCCTTCCGCGCCTGGTGGCGGCGGACCCGCGAGCAGGAGGGGCAGGGCGAGTGAGCGCACGCGAGGAGGTCCTGCGGCGGATCCGGGAGGCGCTGGGCGACGTCCCGGCCGGAGAGCGGCCGCAGGACGTGGCGGTGCCGCGCGGCTACGCGCCGAGCCACGCGCAGGGCGTCCCGGCCGACCTCTTCGCCGGGCGGGTCGCGGACTACCGGGCGACGGTGGTGCGCTGCGGGCCGGACGGCGTCGCCTCGGCCGTCCACCGCCTGCTCGCCGACCGCGGTGTGCACCGGGCGGCCGTCGCGCCCGGCCTGCCCGCCGAGTGGCTCCCGCCCGGCGACCTCGTGGTCGACGAACCTCCGCTCAGCACAGCCGAGTTGGACGGCACCTCCGCGGTGGTGACCACGGCGGCGCTGGGCATCGCGGTCACCGGCACCCTGGTGCTGGACGGCGGGGCCGGCCAGGGCCGGCGGGCGCTGACGCTGCTCCCCGACCACCATGTGTGCATCCTCCCGGAGGAGTCGGTGGTCGGCGACCTCCCCGAGGCGCTGGCCCGGCTGGACCCGGCCCGCCCGTTGACCTTCGTGTCCGGGCCGTCGGCCACCAGCGACATCGAGCTCGACCGGGTCGAGGGCGTGCACGGGCCGCGGGTGCTGGACGTCGTCCTCGTCGCGCCGCGCGGCACGCCGTGACGGCGCCCTCCTGCCGGTCGTCCGGCGGCCGTGGCCCCGAATCCGCGGTCCCGGCCGCCGTGCGGGGTATGACTGGTGGATGCGGGCCGGTCCGGCGGCGCCGCGACCTCGGGAGGCCCCATGCACGACGACCGCACGCTGGTCGAGGCCCGGCTCCGCCGGGTGCTGGAGGAGCGGATCCGCCCCGCGGTGTACCCCGAGTCGGTACCGCTGCGCGTGGGCATGTGGATGGCGCCGGACGAGCCGGTGCCGGTCGCCGAGGGGCTGGCCGCCGCGCGCCGTCCGATCGCGGTCGGCGACGCCTGGGGCCCGCCATGGACGACCTGCTGGTTCACCGTGCGCGGCCGGGTGCCCGAGGAGTGGGCGGGCCGGACGGTGGAGGCGCTGCTCGATCTGGGCTTCGACGCCGGGATGCCCGGCTTCCAGTGCGAGGGGCTGGTGTACCGGCCGGACGGCACGCCGGTGAAGGGGCTCCACCCGGACAACCAGTGGGTGCGGATCGCCGGGCCGGCGGCCGGCGGGGAGGAGGTGCTGCTGCACGTCGAGGCGGCGGCCAACCCCGTGGTGATGGGCCACCACCCGTTCGCCCCGACCCCGTTGGGTGCGAAGGAGACGGCCGGGACGGGTCCGCTGTACCGGCTGAACCGGATGGACCTGGCCGTCCTCGACACCACCGTGTGGGAGCTGGTGCGGGACCTGGAGGTGCTCGGCGAGCTGATGGCCGAGCTGCCGGCCGACGGCGCCCGCCGCTGGGACGTCCTGCGGGCGGTCGAACGGGCCCTGGACGCGGTGGACCTGCAGGACGTCAACGGCAGTGCCGCGGCCGCCCGGGCCGAACTGGCCGGGGTGCTCGCCGCCCCCGCCGCGCCCTCGGCGCACCGGATCAGCGCGGTCGGGCACGCCCACATCGACTCCGCCTGGCTGTGGCCGCTGCGGGAGACCGTCCGCAAGGTCGCCCGGACGGCCGCCAATATGACCGCCCTGCTGGCCGAGGAGCCGGACTTCGTCTACGCCATGTCCCAGGCGCAGCAGTACGCGTGGCTCAAGGAGCACCGTCCGGAGGTGTTCGCGAAGGTTCGGGAGGCGGTCGCCGCGGGGCGGTTCGTCCCGGCCGGCGGGATGTGGGTGGAGTCGGACACCAACATGCCGGGCTCGGAGGCGATGGCCCGTCAGTTCGTGTACGGCAAGCGGTTCTTCCTGGAGGAGTTCGGGCTGGAGAGCCGGGAGGTCTGGCTGCCGGACACCTTCGGCTTCGCGGCCGGGCTGCCGCAGATCGTCCGGGCGGCCGGGGCGCGCTGGCTGCTGACCCAGAAGATCTCCTGGAGCCAGGTCAACACCTTCCCGCACCACACCTTCTGGTGGGAGGGCATCGACGGGACGCGGATCTTCACGCACTTCCCGCCGGTGGACACCTACAACTGTGCGATCCGCGGCCGCGAACTCGCCCACGCCGCCCGGACCTTCCGTGAGAAGGGCGCGGCGCGGCACTCGCTGGCACCGTCCGGCTGGGGCGACGGCGGGGGCGGCACCACCCGGGAGATGGTGGCCAGGGCGGCCCGGGTGCGCGATCTGGAGGGCTCGCCGGTCGTCCGCTGGGAGAAGCCGGAGGAGTTCTTCGCCCGAGCCGAGGCGGAGTACCCGCAGGCGCCGGTCTGGGTCGGTGAGCTCTATCTGGAGCTGCACCGGGGCACGCTGACCAGCCAGGCCCGCACCAAGCAGGGCAACCGGCGCTGCGAGAACCTCCTCCGGGAGGCCGAGCTGTGGTCCGCGACGGCCGCCGTCCGGGCCGGACTCCCCTACCCGTACGAGGAGTTGGACCGGATCTGGAAGACGGTGCTGCTGCACCAGTTCCACGACATCCTGCCCGGCTCGTCCATCGCGTGGGTGCACCGGGAGGCCGAGCGGACGTACGCGGCCCTCACCGAGGAGCTGGCGGGGCTGATCGGCCGGGCACTGCGGGCACTGGCCGGGGACGCCTCGGCGGCCACCGAGGTGGTGTTCAATGCGGCGCCGCACGAACGGGCCGGGGTGCCGGCCGGGGGCGGCGCCCCGGCGCCCGCCGCGGGGCCGGGCGGCTGCCGGGCGGCGGCCCGGGAGGGCGGCGGGTACGTGCTGGACAACGGCCTGCTGGCGGTCGCGGTGGACGGCCGGGGCCTGGTGGTCTCGGTGCGCGCGGCGGCCGACGGGCGGGAGGCGGTGGCCCCCGGTGCCGCCGCCAACCTGCTGCAGCTCCACCCGGACTTCCCGAACATGTGGGACGCCTGGGACGTCGACCGGTTCTACCGCAGCACGGCGACCGACCTGACCGCCGTGGACGAACTGGCGGTGGCCGAGGAGTCGGCGCAGGCGGTGTCGGTACGGGTGGCCCGGTCGTTCGGCGCGTCCTCGGTGGTCCAGACGCTCACCCTCACCGCCGGCTCGCCCCGGCTGGACATCGCGACCGAGGTCGACTGGCACGAGACGGAGAAGTTCCTGAAGCTCGCGTTCCCGCTCGACGTGCACGCCGAACGGTACGCGTCCGAGACCCAGTTCGGGCATCTGCACCGGCCCACGCACACCAACACCTCGTGGGAGGCGGCGAAGTTCGAGGCGTGCAACCACCGCTTCGTCCGGCTGTCCGAACCGGGCTGGGGGGTGGCGCTGGTCACCGCCTCCACCTACGGGCACGACGTCACCCGCGACGTCCGGCCGGCCGACCGGGGCACCACCACCACGCTGCGCGCCTCGCTGCTGCGGGCGCCGCGCTTCCCCGACCCGGAGACCGACCAGGGGGTGCACACCTTCCGGCACGCCCTGGTGCCGGCCGCGGACATCGGCGACGCCGTCCGGGAGGGCTACCGGATCAATCTGCCGGAGCGCCGGGTGCCCGGGGACGCCGTGGTCGCGCCGCTGGTCGCGGTGGACGCGCCCGCCGTGGTGGTCAGCGCGGTCAAGCTGGCCGACGACGGCAGCGGCGACGTGGTGGTGCGCCTGTACGAGTCGCTGGGCGGCCGGGCGGAGGGCCGGCTGAGCGCCTCGTTCGCGTTCGGCGAGGCGCTCGTCTGCGACCTGCTGGAGCGGCCGGTGGCCGAGGAGCCGTCCCCGGCGCGGGCCGGGGACGGGGTGGTGCACCTGCGGCTTCGGCCGTTCCAGCTGGTCACACTGCGGCTCGTCCGGGCGGGGGCCGCGGCGTGACACCGGGGGCTATCGGTCGAGTCCACGCTCGTGCAGCGCCGCCCACACCGTGTCCCGCAGGAAGGGAGCCTCGGTGAAGCGGATCCCGGTCGCGTCCCGCAGCGCGTTGGCGAACGCCGGCGGGACGGGGTTGAACGGGCTCTCGCTCATCGACTTGGCGCCGAGCGGGCCGATCGCGTCCGAGGTCTCGCTGAAGTGCACCTCGGTGCGCGGCACATCGGCGTAGGCCGGCAGCCGGTAACGGCGGAAGGCGGCGGTGGTCACCTCGCCCCGGTCGTCCAGCAGGATCTGCTCGAAGAGGGTGGCGCCGAGCGCCTGGGCGACTCCGCCCTCGACCTGGCCGCGGCACTGCAGCGGGTTCATCACCCGTCCGGCGTCGGCGCCGTGGACGCTGCGCAGGATCCGGATCTCGCCGGTGCCGGGGTCGACGGCGATCCGGAACCACTGCGAGTTGAAGGCGATCGAGCGCGGTGAGCCGCCGAAGTGGCCGTCTGCGCTCAGCTCGACGCCGCTGCTCTGCGCGGCCTCGAAGACCTCCTTCAGCGGGACCGTCCGCCCGTCGCACTCCACCGCGTCGGCGGAAAGCCGGAGTTGGCTGCTGCGCGGGGTGCGCGCGTACTCGGCGGTGAAGGAGAGGATCCGCTCGGCCAGGGCGTCGGCGGCCTTCATCACGGCCTTGCCCGCGACCACGGTGCCGGCCGAGCCGAACGCACCGGTGTCGTGCTTCACCACATCGGTGTCGGACTGCCGGATCGCGATCCGGTCGACGGTGGTGCCGAGCGCCCCGGCGGTGATCTGCTTGTGCACGGTGGTGGTGCCGTTGCCGAACTCGGCGGTACCGACGGCGATGTCGTACGTACCGTCCGCCAGCAGCGAGACGGTCGCGTCGGCGATGTGGCCGCCGGGTGGGCCGCAGGCGATCGCCGACATCGCGAAGCCCTGGCCCACCAGCCAGCCCTCGGGGGCGAGTTCGGCACTGGTGTCGTCGGCGAGGGCGTTCCGGACGACCTGCAGGCACTGGTCGAGGCCGTAGCTGGCGATGTGGAGGTCCTCCTCCTCGCCGAGCGGGCCGTCCATGTGCTCGCCCGGGCCGATGATGTTCCGCTCCCGGAGCACCAGCGGGTCGATGCCGAGCCGCCGGGCGAGTTCGTCCATCGCCGACTCCACGGCGAAGGTGACCTGGCCGAGCCCGTAGCCGCGGAAGGCACCCGCCGGCACGCCGTTGGTGTAGACGGAGTAGGCGTCGACCTTCTTGTGCGGCGCCCGGTAGATGCCCATCGACTCACCGACGCTGTGGAACATGACCGCCGGCCCGTGGTTGCCGTACGCGCCGGTGTTGGCGACCACTCGGAACTGGACGGCCGTCAGGGTGCCGTCGCTCTTGGCGCCGAGTTTCACGGTGATCCGGAACGGGTGGCGGGTGGTGGCACCGTAGAACTGCTCGGGGCGGGTGAACTCCAGCTTCACCGGCCGGTGCAGCTTCATCGCGGCGAGCACCGCGATGTCCTCGGTGAGCATCTCCTGCTTGCCGCCGAACCCGCCGCCGACCCGGCCCGTGACCACCCGGACCCGCTCCATCGGCAGGTCGTACAGGTCGCACAGCGCGCGCCGGGTGAGGAACGGCACCTGGGTGCTGGAGCGGACGACGATCCGCTCCTCGCCGGCCTTGCCGTCCTCCCCGACGGGCCGCTCGAACCAGACCACGCAGCCGTGCGTCTCCAGGCTGCCGTGCTGCACCCGCTGGGTCCGGAAGGTCTCCTCGTGGACCAGGTCGGCCTCGGCGAAGCCCCGTTCGACGTCGCCCATCTCGCCGTGCGCCTCGCCGCAGACGTTGTTCTCGGCACGGGCGATCCGGGTCTCCGGGCCCTTGGGGTGGATCACCGGCGCGCCGGGCAGCATCGCTTCCTCCGGATCGAGGACGTACGGGAGTTGCTCGTACTCGACGACGATCCGCCGGCAGCCCTCCTCGGCGGCGCCCTCGCTGTCGGCGACCACGGCCGCCACCCGCTGCCCGACGAACCGGACCACGTCGTCCAGCACCCGGGTGTCGTCCGGGTCCTCGGTGGGGTGCTCGTGGCGGGCCGAGGAGTAGAGCTTCGAGGGGGCGTCGTGGTGGGTGAGGACGGCGTGCACCCCGGGCACCCGCAGCGCCGCCGTGGTGTCGATGGAGACGATCCGGGCGTGCGGGTGCGGCGAGCGCAGCAGCTTCATGTGCAGCAGGCCCTCGACCTCGACGTCGAAGGTGTACCGGGCGGTGCCGGTGACCACCAGCGGCCCGGCCGGGGCGCCGAGGCTGCGGCCGACGGCCTGGCCGGCGGCGGGCTCCTCGGTGTGCCGGACGCCGCACACCGCGTCCTCGATCGCCCGGTAGCCGGTGCAGCGGCACAGGTTGCCCTTGAGCGCGCGCGGCAGGTCGGCGCGCTGCTCGTCGTCGAGCGCGGAGGCGGTCATCAGGAATCCGGCCGTGCAGAAGCCGCACTGGAAGCCCTGGGCGTCGAGGAACTGCTGCTGCACGGGGTGGAGTTCGCCGTCCCGGGCAAGCCCCTCGACGGTGGTGACCGAGCGGCCCTCGGCCCGGACGGCGGGGTAGAGGCAGCTGTGCACGGGCGCGCCGTCGACCTGGACGGTGCAGGCGCCACAGTCGCCCGCGTCGCAGCCCTTCTTGACGCCGAACCAGCCGCGCTCGCGCAGGTAGGTGCGCAGGCACTGGCCGGGGCGCGGTGCGGTGTCGAAGTCCTGGCCGTTGACGCGGATGCCGAAGCTCATCGGTCGCCCTCCTCGGTGAGTTCACGGCGGATCTCCTCGGCGAACCGGAACGTCATGTGCCGTCGCCAGGTGGGGAGTCCGTGGATGTCGTCGAAGTACTCCTCGGGCCGGATCCGGTCCCCCACCGCCTCGCGGACGGCCGCGGCGGTCGGCCCGGGCGGGAACCAGAGCCGGATCGGCCGGACGGTGGAGGCGGTGACGGTGACGGTCAGCGAGCCGTCCTGCGGGTCGAGGGTGCCGATCAGCAGGGCCGCGGAGCGGCCGAGCCCGTACAGCGAGGCCTGCCGGAACGCGGTGCGGCAGGCCAGGGCGCGGGCCGGCAGGGTGATCGAGCGGAGCAGTTCGCCGGGTTCCAGCACCTTCACCCCGGCGCCGGTCACGAAGTCGGCGACCGGGACCGTGCGGACGGCACCGGTCCGGGCGCGCAGCAGGCAGACGCCGTCGAGGGCGGCGGTCAGCGAGATCATCGGGCCGGCGGGCAGGCCGTTGCAGAGGTTGCCGCCGACGGTGGCCATGTGCCAGATCTTCCAGGAGGCCAGGAAGGCCCGGCAGCACTGCTCGACCAGCGGGGCGGCCGTCCAGGCGGCCTGCCGTCCGTGCCGGGAGAGTTCGGCGACGGTGCAGGTGGCGGCGATCTCCAGGCCGCCGTCGGCGGTCCCGGCGAGCGGCGTCCAGCCCATCCGGCTGAGGTCGAACAGCCGCCGCAGGTGGGTCTGGGGTTCGGAGAACAGGTAGGTGCCGCCGCCCAGCCAGGCGTCGCCCGGCTCCCAGGCGCCGGCGCGCCGGGCGTCGCGCACCTCCATGACCGTGTTCAGGTCCACGTTGTCCCACCGTCCTCGGCTGTTCGTTACGGCGATTGAAGCCAACGGCGGACGGCCCGGACGAGTGGTCGGCCGCACGGGCCCCGGGCTGCGGCGCTGGATGATCGACCAGGTGGGAGCGGGTGCGGTCGGACGCGCGAAGGCCCCGCGGGGCCGGCCGCCGGAGTGCGGCGGCCGGGCGCGGGGCCTGCGGTGCCCCCCGCGGCGCGGGGAGCGGTCGGTGTCAGCCGAGGGTGGCGATGGCCTCGTTGAAGACCTTCGACGGCCGCATCACGGCGGCGGCCTTGGCCGGGTCGGGCTGGTAGTAGCCGCCGATCTCGGCGGGCGAGCCCTGCACGGCGATCAGCTCGTCGACGATGGCCTGCTCCTGCTCGGCCAGGGTCTTCGCCAGGTCGGCGAAGGCCGCGGCGAGCTGCGCGTCGGCGGTCTGCTTGGCCAGCTCCTGGGCCCAGTACAGGGCCAGGTAGAAGTGGCTGCCGCGGTTGTCGATGCCGCCGAGCTTGCGGCTGGGCGACTTGTCCTCGTTGAGGAAGGTGCCGGTGGCCCGGTCCAGGGTGTCGGCGAGCACCTGGGCGCGCGCGTTGCCCGTGGTGGTGGCGAGGTGCTCGAAGCTGACGGCCAGGGCGAGGAACTCGCCGAGGCTGTCCCAGCGCAGGTAGTTCTCCTTGACCAGCTGCTGGACGTGCTTCGGGGCGGAGCCGCCGGCGCCGGTCTCGAAGAGGCCGCCGCCGTTCATCAGCGGGACGACCGAGAGCATCTTGGCGCTGGTGCCCAGCTCCAGGATCGGGAACAGGTCGGTCAGGTAGTCGCGCAGCACGTTGCCGGTGACCGAGATGGTGTCCTCGCCGCGGCGGATGCGCTCCAGCGAGAACGCGGTGGCCTCGACCGGGGAGAGGATCTCGATCTGCAGGCCCTCGGTGTCGTGCTCGGGCAGGTACGCCTTGACCTTGGCGATCAGCTGCGCGTCGTGTGCGCGGCCCTCGTCCAGCCAGAAGACGGCCGGGACGCCGGTGGCGCGGGCGCGGGTGACGGCGAGCTTGACCCAGTCGCGGATCGGCAGGTCCTTGGTCTGGCACATCCGGAAGATGTCGCCGGCGCCGACGGCCTGCTCCAGGACCACGGCGCCGGAGGCGTCGACGACCCGCACCGTGCCGGTGACCGGGATCTCGAAGGTCTTGTCGTGGCTGCCGTACTCCTCGGCCTTCTGCGCCATCAGGCCGACGTTGGGCACCGAGCCCATGGTCGACGGGTCGTACGCGCCGTGGGCGCGGCAGTCGTCGATGACGGCCTGGTAGACGCCCGCGTAGCTGCTGTCCGGCAGGACGGCGAGGGTGTCGGCCTCCTGGCCGTCCGGGCCCCACATGTGGCCGGAGGTGCGGATCATGGCCGGCATCGAGGCGTCGACGATGACGTCGGACGGCACGTGCAGGTTGGTGATGCCGCGGTCGGAGTCGACCATGGCGAGGGCCGGGCCCTCGGCGATCTCGGCGTCGAAGGAGGCCTTGATCTCGGCGCCGTTCGGCAGCGACTCCAGGCCCTTGAAGATGCCGCCGAGGCCGTCGTTCGGGGTCAGGCCGGCCGCGGCGAGGTCGCCGCCGTACTGGGCGAAGGTGTTCGGGAAGAACGCGCGGACGACGTGGCCGAAGATGATCGGGTCGGAGACCTTCATCATGGTGGCCTTGAGGTGCACCGAGAACAGCACGCCCTCGGCCTTGGCGCGGGCGACCTGGGCGGCGAGGAACTCGCGCAGCGCGGCGACGCGCATCACCGAGGCGTCGACGACCTCGCCGGCCAGCACCGGGACCTTCTCGCGCAGCACGGCGGTGGAGCCGTCGTCGCCGTGCAGCTCGATGCGGAGCGTGCCGGCCTCGGCGACGACCGCGGACTTCTCGGTGGAGCGGAAGTCGTCGACGCCCATGGTGGCGACGTTGGTCTTCGACTCGGAGGTCCAGGCGCCCATGCGGTGCGGGTGGGCCTTGGCGTAGTTCTTCACCGAGGCGGGGGCGCGGCGGTCGGAGTTGCCCTCGCGCAGGACCGGGTTGACGGCGCTGCCCTTGACCTTGTCGTAGCGGGCGCGGGTCTCGCGCTCCTCGTCGGTCTTCGGGTCGTCCGGGTAGTCCGGCAGGGCGTAGCCCTGGCCCTGGAGCTCGGCGATGGCCGCCTTGAGCTGCGGGATGGACGCCGAGATGTTCGGCAGCTTGATGATGTTGGCGCCCGGGGTCTTGGCGAGCTCACCGAGCTCGGCGAGGGCGTCGGCGATGCGCTGGCCCTCCTCGAGACGCTCGGGGAAGCTCGCGATGATGCGCCCGGCGAGGGAGATGTCGCGGGTCTCCACCTTGACGCCCGCCGTCGAGGCGTACGCCTGGACCACGGGCAGGAACGAGTAGGTCGCCAGGGCGGGGGCCTCGTCCGTGTGCGTGTAGATGATGGTCGAGTCAGTCACCGGTGCTCCGCTTTCACGTCTACAACATCTCGAAACGTCTCGACATCAAGATATCTCGTGATCGCCCCTCCCGGACACCACCCCCCGTGACGAGTCTTCGCCACCGCCCCCGCGAAGGCCCCCGGGCGGCTGCTCCGCCCGGCTGCGACCGGCTAGGAGGCGGGCAGGTCGAGCGCCCGGACGGCCTGCGCCACCCGGTCCAGCAGCGCCGTGTCGCCCGTCCGCTCCAGCCGGTCGAGCAGGGCGGCGACCTGCGGCCCGTCGCCGGCCCGGACCGCTCCGCAGATCCGGGCCGCGAGGTCCTCGCGGGCGCGCCGCCGGGGCGCCCCCCGCCCGCCCGTCCGACCCCGCGGGGCGCCCCCCCGATACGCCCCCGGGGGGCGGCGGCCATCCCCCGGGCGGGGCGCGGGCGAAAGGCGGCCCTGGGCCCCGCGGGCGACAGTGGTGGC